>JAAKFW010000034.1 GCA_011064905.1 Candidatus Anoxychlamydiales bacterium
AAATATTGATAAAGAACAAAACCAATACCTATTGTTGCAATAGCTAAAGCTGTAATTATAGCTGTTCTTTTTAAAGACTCATTTCTCTTAATTTGATTTCCTTTATTTATTTGATCTTGTCTTCTTTGCTCTAGCTTTTCTTTTAAATTCTTTTTTAATGTTTGATACTCAGGTAATTGACTTAATTTTTGATCTATTAAATCTTTAACATCTTTTGAGATCTTCTCGCTTGTTAAAAATTTATTTAAATCTATCAAGATATTTGAAGCATTTTGAGTCTCTTTAGATGATATCTCTTCCAAAAATGGTTTTATTATTTCAATTTCTTCATTTGTAAATTTTATTTTAAATGTTTTAAATGCTTCTAGATTTTTATTGGACTCTTTTAAAGAATTAACTTCTTCTTCACTCTCTGCTCTATATTCTACCTCTAGCGTGTCTCCACAGCTTAACGCAAGCTTTTTGTATTTATCATAAAGTTTAAATTTTTTATTTTCGGATATTTCTTCAAATCTTCTATTTATGTTGCTTTCAAAAACCTTCCAACTACTTAATTTTCCATAAAATAACGCTAAGAAAAAAGCCTTAATTTTTGAGATTATATCAATAGCTTTAAGATATACTTTGCCAACAACTGTCTCTAAATCAGGCGGCAATTGACGCACCTTTTGAGTAGATAAAGAAGACTGCAAATTTACTTGATTTGTTGCTGAAGATATAGGCATTTTTTTACCTCATATTGTTTATTAAAATACTTGAAATTTGCGAACAATATAGCATTTTATGATATAAATTTGCAAATTAATTGAGAATTAAAATATTTTTTAGTACTCACGTTTTCAAGGAGAATTATTTATAAATGTAAATTAATAAAAAAAAACTAACATTAATTTTTTATAAAATTAATGTTAGTTTTTTTTTAAATTATGAAAAGATAAAATAACTTTATCTTTATGTTATCTGTTTGTACTAACGTAAAGAAGACTTGAAACACCGCCTGTAAATACATTCAGAACTTTTGTTCCAGCTCCACCAGTTGTTAGGCTACTTGTAGCAACAGCATCTCCCAGTGATAAATTATTAGCAGCAGCTTCCATTACAGACACCACCGCAGGGACGCTTCCTAGCACAGTGTAATAGATGCCAGCAGCGACACCAGCAGTTATTGCAACAACAGCCCCTCCAACGAGGATTTTTTTCTTTGTTGTTAATCCTTCTGCTTTCGGTGTAGATTCTTCTCTTCTAGGTATCATTGCTTTTTTAGTAGATGGTTTTTTATATTCAGGTCTCATATCTAGATTATCTTCTACTTTTTGTAATTTAGGATCTAAAAGATTCTTAATTTCATCTGAGGCTTCTTGAGCAGCAGCTAGTCCAATTGCAGCTTCTAATACTAGTTTATAGTTTTTTGGAGATTCAGCTTTCACTTTTTTTAGTAGTTTT
The DNA here is from genome assembly GCA_011064905.1 of Candidatus Anoxychlamydiales bacterium. Classification (GTDB taxonomy): domain Bacteria; phylum Chlamydiota; class Chlamydiia; order Chlamydiales; family SM23-39; genus JAAKFX01. The sequence continues at coordinate 1,444 of JAAKFW010000034.1, forward strand.
TCAATGTCTTTTTTGCTTGCTTTAGATGCAATACCTTTAAGAAGTTTAAAAACATTTTGATCTTTTTTAATTTTGCCATTAAGACCTTTTAAATCTTCAAAAGAAGATATGTCTTGTCCAATAAGTTTCAAAAAAGCTTTTTCATCTGAGTTTAATTTTTTATCTGAATAAAGCGTCATTTTTTTTGCGTAAGCTGTGTCTAAAGCTAAATTCTTATAATTTTCTTTAAATGATTTTGAATTTCCAAAAAGGCTATCTTTCAAAACATTGAAAAATGCAGATATTTTTGAAAACACGTCAACTACTTGAAGACGCACTTTACCAACCGTTTTAACTGCATCTGGCGGCAAAGGTTTTTGATTGATGTTTTTTGAGCTAGCAATTGGCAAACTCATTAATTGTACACTAGTTGAAGATGACATAAAATTTCTCCTCGTATTATCTTTATTATTTTATTTAATATATTTTACTTAACTATTTTTTAACTATTTGCAACAATTATAACATTATATCAGCGAAAAATTCAACAGAATTATCTATAAAAACTGTATTGTAAAAGTAAAATATTAATTTGCTTTAATAACTTATTATTGCTTTTAGAATAAAAAATAATACCTTCATAAAATTCTATGTGAAAAAATTCCTTTTTTACTTCTTAAATAGATATTTTCTTGATTTTTTAGATGAAAATTTAAAGAAAAGCAAAACCTTATTTTTAACTTTAGATATTAAGTTTTTTAGATGCATTTTTTGTAAACAATCATTTTGATTTTGATTTTTATTTTTATTTTATTTTTTATATACAAACTTTAACTACATTAAAAAAAATATTATTAGCATTAATAATATAATGGCTTTACTAAGCCATATAGAAAATGTTTTATCTAGCTACACTCATCGCAAGTATTTGCCCAAAAAGACCAATAGTAGCTTTAAAAAACTGCACTCCTGCTTCAACTGACCCTCTAGCATATCCTGCAGGCAGCTGAGCTATCTTTTCTGATCCGTTCTTAACTATAGCTTCTGTTGCATTCCTAGCTGCTCTCACAACAGGTCCTATTATTGGATATGGATTTGAACTAACATTACTAGCTTTTTCAGGACATTCTTGTAACACTGAGCCAGAGAACAGGCTTCCCGCTAAGTTATTTCTTTCGCCTCTATTAAAGATTGGTGGAGGGCCGTCTGTAAAGGTGCCATTGCCTCCTTCTAATCCCATCTCTCGTGCACATGTCACAGAAGATGTCATATAGGTTGCAGCCAGTTCTGAGCTCTCATTCGAGATTGAACTGAAATAATAATAACTAAACGCTACTACTGCGATGGAAGCTAGAGCTAAACTAACTTTTAGTGCGTTTTTCCATTTTATAGGGTTTAAATTTGCGCTAACGTCTTTTACTTCTTTTTTTTCTACTTCTACTGCTTCTTTTGGTTTTAGTTCTACTTCTTCTTCTTTTGCTTCTACTACTTCTTTTACTTCTGAATAAAGCTCCTTCTCTTTGTCTGATAGTTCAAAATTTATCCCTATTGACTTTCCTTCAATTTCTGAAGCATCAAAACTCCACACTCCTAGAGTCTCTCCTTCTTCTGAATAAAGTTTCTTGTCTTTGTCTTGTAGTTCAAAATTTATCCCTATTGACTCTCCTTTAGCTTTTGAAATCTCACCTCTCCTCCCTGCTACAGCCGCCTCTTCACCCATAAGACTTACACCGCCGCTTTCAGAATCACTTGAAGTAGACTCCAATGAACCTTTTTCAGTAGCATCCTTATCAGAAAAGCATTCAACTCTCTTAAATGATAAACTTCCTATTTCCTTCTTTTTATTAGAAGCTAAACTCTCTAAAGCATTTTTGATTGTATTTAAAAACCTTAAACGTTTTTTGTTTATACGCGAAATAGTTTCTTGACCTATAGGACTCAAATACTTTACAAATTTCATACTTAATGATGATACATTTATACCCACAACAATTTATATCCTTATTTTAATTTAATGTATTATTATAATGTTAATTTTTATATAATTATAACATTTTATTATTAACATTTCAATTATAATTATATATAAACAAGTATTTAAAAAATTAAAATAATTATTTATATAGCAATAAAATATTTAATTTTTATAATTAAATTGTTATGGATAAAAAAAACAACAAGCCTTGTAAAGAAAGTTCTTTAAAAATACCACTTTTTTTAACACCTATTCAAGCGGGATTTCCATCTCCTGCAGATGATTACCTGGAAAATAGCTTAGATTTAAACGAGCTTTTAATAAAAAACCCACCTGCTAGTTTTTTTGTTAAAGTTAAGGGAGACTCAATGATTGGAGCTCAAATATCCGAGGGAGATATATTGGTAGTTGATAGATCAATAGAACCTGTTGATAAAAAAATTATTATAGCTAATTTTTTAGGAGAGTTTAACGTTAAAAGACTTAGAATCATAAATAAAGAAGTTTTTTTATATTCTGAAAATCCAAAATACAAGCCTATGAAAATAACAAAAGAGATGGATTTTGAAGTTTTTGGGGTAGTGACATATGTGATCCATAAAACTATTTAAAATAATTTATACTACAGAAATGTTTGCTTTAGTCGATTGTAACAATTTTTATGCTAGCTCTGAGAAAATCTTTAATCCCAAGTTAAAGAATAAAGCTGTTGTGGTTTTATCTAATAATGATGGTTGCGTAATAGCTAGATCTAAAGAAGCAAAATTACTCAACATCCAAATGGGAGCTCCTATATTTGAATATAAGGAACTAGTTCAAAAAAAGATTATATATGTTTTTTCTTCAAATTTCTCCCTCTATGGAGATATGTCTCAAAGAGTTATGAAAACTTTAGAGAGTTTTTTGTTTCCGATGGAAATATATTCGATAGATGAAGCCTTTTTAGAGCTATCTTTGGCAAATATAGAAGATACGCATTATCTTTCGAACCTAGCCAAAAACATCAAAGAAAGGGTGTATAAATGGACAGGAGTAGAAGTGTCTATCGGAATAGCTAAAACAAAAACTCTCGCTAAACTAGCCTCTGAGATAGCTAAAAAAAACAGCGGATTTTGTATCTTAACTAAGAAAAATGACATCGAAAATATTTTAAAAAAAACTCCCTTAGATGACATCTGGGGCATTGGATCTAAATTAAAAAAAAGACTTTATAGGCTTGGGCTATATTCAGCTAATGATCTTGCTATGAAAGATAGTGATTTTATAAAAAAATACCTATCTGTAAACGTTGTTAAAACAGCTCTAGAGCTAAATGAAGTAAAATGCATAGAGATCGATCAGATTCCTCCTTCTAAAAAGTCTATTTGCACTTCTAGATCTTTTGCAGAAAAAATAGATAATTTAAAAGATTTAGAAAAAGCGATTAGCTCTTTTATCTCAATAGGAGCTAAAAAGCTAAGAGATCAAAATATGCATGCAAATTTCATATCAGTTTTTATAACAACTAGTTTTCATTCAAAAGATCTTTTTTATTCAAACTCCTCTCAAATAACTCTATCAAATCCAACCTCTTACACCCCTGATCTTATCTCATATGCGAAAAAGGGGCTTAAAAAGATCTTTAAACCGGGTTTTTTATATAAAAAAGCTGGGATAATACTAAGCGATTTTACAGACAAAAAATTTCCTCAAATGGATTTTTTCTCAAAAATAAGTGATCAAAATAAAGACTCTCTTATGGAAATTATTGATAAGATAAATAAAAAATCTAATAAAAAAGCTGTTTTTTTTGCAGCTGAAGATATTCAAAGAAAATATAAAAGCTCATCTAAGATGAGGTCTTTTAAATACACCTCTTCTTGGGATGAGCTTTTGAAAGTTAAATAGTACTTTTTTTTCTTAAGCTTTTTATGTCCTTCCTCTTTTAGGATACCTACTTGCTCCTATTGAAGCTCCTTCTTCTGCAATAAAATCCTTCATATCTCTTTTTAGTGCTTTTCTTAGTGCTCTTTTTAGCTTTTTATTAATTTCTCTAATTCCAGCTCTGAATAAAGCATCTTCTGATTTCGATTCTACTCTTCCAATTTTAGCATCAACATATCTAAAAGCTTTTTCAGTTCCTTCTCTTAACTGTTTAGGAGCTATTAGATTAGCTATTGATATAGCTAATATAGCTGGAGTTCCTAAAGCAATAGTAACACCAAAAAGAGCTCCATCTGCTACAAGCCTTGATCCAAATTTTGCAGCTGATTTAATATGATTATCACGCTCAGTCGTATCTCCTTCTAAGGTCTTTTTAGCAGCTACCGTTACATGAGCCAATGCTTCTGCCCCATTATACAATATTCCAATAGCAGCTTTAGTTGGCATGCCTAAATATGCTAAAGGAGAGAAATATCCTTTTAGAAGTTCAGGAACAAAAAAATCTGAACTAAAATCAATAGCTCTTTTTGCTACATCTTTAGCTAGCTCAATCTTTGGATTTTTTGAAACGCTATTTAAGCTTAATCTTTCTTTAATTGAATCTGTAACATTCCAACTCATTTGACGCCCTGTAAATGGTCCAAGATTGCTTACATTTGAAGTCATATATATTCTCCCTATATTTATAATTACTTTTAAAAGTTTTTAATATTAATTATTATAAACCGTTATTAAGATAGTTTAAACAATTACAAATATATTACCATAAAAGCTATTTTTCATCGATAAACTTTTTTAATTTTTTAGATAAAAAATATTTGTTATATTAATAAAATTTTCAATGAGTGTTTTCTAATAATTTTTCTATTTTTATAGAGGCTGCTTTAATAGATACTGACTTAGAGTTTAAAGAAGATATGGGATTTTTAGATTTTTTTAAAATATTTTTTATATTGAACGTTTGAGCCTTCAAATTTTTATTTAACTCTTGAAAGGTTATGGGAGTAGCAATAGGGGCTGATTCTATGGCTCTTATAGAGTAAGCAGAAACAGCTGTTTGAGCAAAAGAGTTTCTTAAATAATCTATAAAAACCCTTTTTTTTCTTTTATCTTTTCTTGTCTCTATAGTGTATTTAGTTGGATATGAAGTAGCTAAATAAGTTGCTACTTTTTTAGCAAAAGATCTTACTTCATCAAATGTTTTTTCTCTTTTAATAGGAACTATAATATGAAGGCCCTTAGATCCTGTTGTCATTAAAAAAGAGGGAAGTTTAAGGGTATCTAAAAGCTTTTTTAAATCTTTAGCTGCATCTATAACTTGAGAAAAGTTATTTTTTTCAGGATCTAAATCAAATATGAGCCTATCCGGATAATCTAATTTATCTATTTTAGATAGCCAAGGATGGAGCTCTCCTACTTGATTGGCTATATATAAAAGAGAATCTAGATTTGTGATAACCGGCATTTTTATAGGGGTTTTACCTTCTCTTTTAACTAAGATAGTTTTTATCCATTTTGGGTAGTAATCCATTACCTTTTTTTGAAAAAACTTAATGCCTTGTATTCCATTTGGAAATCTTTTTAAAGTAAGAGGTCTATCTTTTATGAATGGAAGAATTTTTTTAGCTATTTTTTTATAATAAGAGACATATTCTTCTTTCGTGATTTTAGATCTAGGAAATAGTATTTTTTCTTTGTTTGTAATTTCAACCATTTTTTATCTTCTTCATTTTTATAAGCAGCCAAGTTTTATCATCTTTAAATCTAACAAGTGCAAAAGCTGCATTTATTTTTTTCCCATGTAAAAAAATCTCTATCTGGCCATTTTTAAAGCACTTACTTATTGGAACAATTTTCCCCTCTTTATCTTTTTTTATATTTTCAAAAGTGCCCGAGTCATAAATTTTAACTCTTCCGGCTCCATATTCCCCTTTTGGAATAACCCCTTCAAATTTTGCATATTCAAGTGGATGGTTCTCAGTTAAGATCGCAAGTCTTTTATCTTTTGTGTTTTTAGGAACACCCTTTGGAACAGCCCAAGATCTTAAGGAGCTTGAAATTTGAATTCTAAAATCAAAGTGTTTTCTCTTTGAAAAGTGCTCTTGTATAACAAAGCTATTTTTTTTTGAGCTTTTTTTTGTTTTGGCTTTAGCTTTTGTTTTAAAAGGTTTTGGCTTTCGAGTCATTGGTTCTTGAGTTTTCGTGAAATCTCTTTTTTTTCTATATTTTTGTAAGCTCGACATTTTTTACCCCTTAAATTTTTGAATACCAAATAAGAAATATAAAGCCAAGTATTTCAATGAAAAATTATTTTAATTGAGAACTTGTAATTTTTTGAATTTTTATATTATTTTCATGTAATGAGAGGATCGTTTTTTTAAAATAATCGTTTAATATCTTTGTTCAAAAATTCACCCTAGTTGGAATATTTACTGCTATTATTCCAAATGAGTTGTAACTTTGCGAAAGCTTCATTTAAACAGCTAACCTAAGCAGTTTATTCTCTAAATTAGAATTGCTTAAGATGTTTTATACTAAAAAACCACCACTTTCATCAAAAAAATAAACCCTATGAAATATCTTGTAACAAAAAATTTTAAATGTAATAAAAAAAATAAAAGCTAAAAGTCAATTTATAGGTTTGCACTATGCAAAATAAATACATCCTTTTTTTTGATGAAATCAGCATGAAAGATCTCCCCTCTGTTGGAGGTAAAAATGCCTCTCTTGGAGAGATGATCAATCAATTAAAACAAGAAAGCATAAATGTTCCGATGGGTTTTGCTTTAACGGCTTTTAGTTACTTAGCGTTTATAGAACATAACAATCTAAAAAATAAAATTGAGTTTTTATTAGAGAGAAGGAAAAACAAAAAAGCATCTCTAAAAGTTACCGGAAAAGCTATTAGAAAACTTATTTTAAAAGGGAAGTTTCCAAAAGAGATTGAAGATGAAATAAAAAAAGCGTATCTAAAACTATCCAAAATCTATAACTTAAAAAATGCAGATGTAGCAATTAGATCTAGCGCAACAGCAGAAGATCTGCCAACAGCTAGCTTTGCAGGGCAGCTGGAGAGTTTTTTAAATGTAAAAACATTTAAAAATGTTTTAAAAAAATGCATTCATTGCTACGCATCTTTATTTACTGATAGAGCAATTGTCTATAGAGAAGAAAAGGGATTTGAGCATTTAAAAGTTGCACTATCTGTAGGCATACAAAAAATGATAAGATCAGACATCGCTGGATCTGGCGTAATTTTTACTTTAGATACCGAATCAGGGTTTAGAAATGTCATTCAAATAACCGCCGCTTTTGGTCTTGGAGAAAATGTTGTTCAAGGAGTCGTAAATCCCGATGAATATATAACATTTAAACCTCTTCTTTTAGATGAGAGTAAAATTCCAATTTTACAAAAAAAGCTTGGTAAAAAAGAGAAGAAAATGATCTATATGCCAAATGGCACTAAAAATATTACTACAACTCTAAAAGAAAAAAACTCATTTGTTTTAACAAATGAAGAAATTTTAACATTATCCAGATGGGCTTTGTTAATTGAAAAACTCTATCAAAAACCAATGGATATCGAATGGGCAAAAGACGGGCTGTCCAATCAACTATTTATCGTACAGGCAAGGCCAGAGACTGTGCAAGCTCTAAAAACTAAAGAGCACTATTCAAGCTATAAAATTCCATGCCCTGGAAAAATAATAACTACAGGGCTTGCAATTGGAGAAGCTATCTCTCATGCAAAAGCTCAAATCATTAAAAGCATCAAGGATATCGATAAATTTATTGATGGCTCCATTTTAGTAACAACTACTACCTCCCCTGATTGGGTTCCTATCATGAAAAAAGCAAGTGGTATTATTACAGAGCTCGGAAGTAGAACATCTCATGCTGCAATAGTCTCTAGAGAGTTAAATGTCCCAGCAATTGTTGGAGCTTCAGATGCTACAACAAAAATTAAAACCGGCCAAAAAATTACTATCTCTTGCGCAGAGGGAGAAGTTGGCAAAGTATATGATGGTTTAATTGAATTTGAAAAAGAAGAGATTGATTTAAAGAAACTTCCAAAAATAAAAACTGAGATCATGATAAATATAGCGTCACCAGAAGGCGCTTTTCATTGGTGGCATCTGCCTATTAAAGGGATTGGCCTTGCTAGAATGGAATTTATAATAAATAACATTATAAAAGTACACCCTATGGCTCTTTTCCATTTTGATAAAATCAAAAGTGCAAAAACCAAACAAACTATCTCAAAGCTCACTAAAGGATACTTAGATAAAAAAGATTATTTCATCGACAATTTATCTCGTAGCCTCGCTAAAATTGCTGCATCTGTTTACCCAAACCCTACAATTGTTAGACTAAGCGATTTTAAAACAAACGAGTATTTTAATTTAATTGGCGGAGATGAATTTGAATTTAAAGAAGAAAATCCAATGCTCGGTTTTAGAGGAGCGTCAAGATATTACAACAAAAGATATATCGATGGTTTCAAATTAGAATGCTCAGCTATAAAAAAAGCAAGAGAGCTTCTAGGACTCGATAACATAGTTATTATGGTCCCTTTTTGCAGAACCATACAAGAAGCTGACAAAGTTCTAAAAGTTTTAAGTGACAACTCTCTTAAAAGAGGTGAAAAAAATTTAAAAATATATGTAATGGCAGAGATCCCCTCTAATATAATATTGGCAAAAGAATTCTCTAAAAGATTTGATGGGTTCTCTATTGGATCTAACGATCTAACTCAGCTAATTTTAGGAATAGATAGAGACTCAAAAGAATTATCTGAGATATTTGATGAAAATAACGAAGCCATAAAAATGTCTATTGAAAGCTTAATTAAAGACGCTCATGCGATGAACACTAAAGTTGGCATTTGTGGACAAGCGCCATCTGACAAATTAGATTTTGCAAAATTTTTAGTTGAAAAAGGTATAGATACCATATCTTTAAATCCAGATAGCGTCATTAAAGTTATCAACTACTTATCTATAATAGAAAAAAACAGCTAAACTATTTTTTATAATTTAGCTATTAAATTTTTTATTAATTTAGCGTTTGAGAAGATTTAGATATTTCAAAAACTTATTTAAGCTTGTCTTGTTAAAAATATTACTTTTATCTTTTTAGGTGCAAAAAACTTATCAACTACTTTTTTAACAGTCTCTATTTCAAACTCCTTACAAGAAAATATATCTATATATGCATCTCCATTTTTATCCACTAAATGACCAGTAATAGAACTAGTTTCAATTAGCTGCACAAAGGAAAAACCAGCAGCATCGGGATTATGGGTCGCAAAATGTTCGATCATAGGCTCTTTATAAGCTTTCATATCGATCTCTTTCACTAATGTTTTAATAAAATCATAAATGTTATCTCGGCTTGTTACTTTCTTCGTATCGCATCCATTACAATCCAATACTAGGTGATAACCCCAATATTCTGCCATTTTTTACTCCTCTTTAGGTTACATGATAAAAACTTAACCTAATTATAGGAAATTTCTCTTTTTTCTAAAATTGTTTTGAGAAAAAAAACAAAAAAAACTAGACTTTGATACGACAATGGCAATTTTTGTCATAAAATATTTTTAAAAAAGGAGAAAAATATGAAAAGATTAATGAGTATTTTATTTGTAGCATCATTTGCAGCTTTACCACTTTTTGCAGCGGATGAAGAAATAGTGCTTGAAGAACCAGCTCAAGAAGAAGTAACTATTGATGAAATTAAAGAATCTCAAGAAGTTGAAGCTGAAGTTACTATTCAAGAAGATCAAAAAGACGAAGAAAATACAGAAGAAGCTGTAAGTTAGTCAATCACCCCTCCCTAAAGAAGGGGCTTGAACCGTGAGGATCAAGGGTAACTGGTTGAGCGGAGAACTAACAGGGAGATTTAAATAATGTTAGTAGCCGTTAAGACAGAGAAAAGAC
>JAAKFW010000035.1 GCA_011064905.1 Candidatus Anoxychlamydiales bacterium
AAAACTCTTTTATTTAAGATGATATTGACGATGCAATAATGCTTTAAGTTTATTTTGAGCAGATTTCTTGCTATAAAAAGATCGATGGGTTTAATTGCAAAATTGACAGCGGTTGGAACTTTTAGAAGAGCTAGCTCTAAATTTATAGTGCCAGATGTTGCCATTGCAAGTTTCATTTTTTTCATGAATGAGTAATTCTGATCTCGAGGGAAAATTTGAAAGTTTTTTCTATCTAAATTTTCATTTTCAAAGATTTCTTTAATCAAAACATCGTTTGTAGAGGATATTACAAATTTTAAGTTTTTGTTATCTTTTAGAAGTTTTTTTGCAGCTTTTAGCTGCAAGGGTAGATTTCTTTTTATCTCTTTTAATCGAGAGCCTGGAAATATACCGATTAGATCTTTTTGAATATCGTTATTTTTACTTGTATCTTTATTGATATCGTCGACAATATTTATTAAAGGATGCCCTATATATTCTACATCTAATGAAGTGTGAGAGAAATATTTTTTTTCAAAAGGAAAAATCGTAATCAAAAGATCTAAATATTTAGCCATAAAATCAGCTCTTTTCTTTCTCCATGCCCAAATAGTTGGTGAAATATAATGAATAAGGCTGTTTTTGTACCCCTTTTTTTTAAGAGATTTTTCTAATCTTAAATTAAAGTCTGGATAGTCGATAAAAATGCTAGCTTTTGGATTAATTTTTAAGATTTTTTTTCTTATTAAAAAGAAGCTTTTTATAAGTTTTGGAAGAGCAGATAAAATATCTACAAATCCCATCACTTGAAAATTTTCCATATCCATAAAAACATCTATGTTTGTTTCACGCATTTTTGGGCCAGCAATAGCTAAGATTTTCAAATTAGGATTTTTTTTTAGAAGCTCTAGGATTAAATTTTTTCCATGAATATCTGCGCTCGTCTCAGAGGCGGAGATAAAAAGATCATATGTTTGCATTTTTTCTTTTAAAATATTTTCTTTTCTTTGAGTGAGAGTCAATAAACTTTTCTCTCCATTGGGTATATATATTAGTGAGTTTTGGATTTAACTCGCAACGAAGATTAAAAAAATCTAGCGCTAAATAAAAAAAAGGATCTCTTGGAATCCTTATTCTGGTTCTTTTAGAGCTAATTAAAGGAGATATTCTAAATTGATTTACTAATATAGATATGATTTGAGCTTTCATTTTTTTAGATATATGAAAAAAAGGTCTAAATACATCGTCTATTACTTTTTTTGCTTCAATAGCAATGATACCTAAATGAAAAAAGATTTTTTTATCGACGTAATGTACTTGTAGTTTTTTCTCTAAAATATAAAAAATCATAGAAGAAATAAGCATGGATCTATCTAAAGCTTTTGGATGGTTTTTTATAATAAAATTATCTATAACTTTTATTAAATCATAAGATATTTTTTCTTCTTGAAAAAATTTTGAGAGTGTCGGTGTTAATAAATCTAAGATTTCATGTTTTGTAAGTAGATAAAAAAAGTTTTTTGCCGAGCCTGATTCTAGCATCTTAAAAAACTCTTCTAATATTCTTGCAGGGGAGCTTTTTAAAATTTCTTCTTTATTTTTTTTTAGAGCTGAAAAAGTTTTTTCCTCTATCTCTAAATCAAATCTAGCTTTGAACTTTAATAGTCTTATCATTCTTACAGGATCTTGAATGAATCTAATGTTAGCATCTCCAATTGTTCTTAAGAGTTTCTTCTCTAAATCTAAGTATCCTCCAACATAATCTATTACTGTTTGCACTCCTACATCGTAAAAAAGACCATTTATTGTAAAATCTCTTCTTAATACATCTTGCTGCGGAGTTCCGAAAATATTATCTCTTAAAATTAATTTTGCCTCACCCATTTCTCCTGCTCTAAAAGTAGAGACTTCTATAATTTTTTTCCCAAATCTAATATGAGCTAAACGAAATCTTCTCCCTATTAAAATACAGCTTCTTTTAAAAAGCTTTTTTATTTCTTCAGGTTTAGCAGATGTTGATATATCAAAATCTTTGGGTCTAACATTTAAAAGTAGATCTCTTACTCCTCCTCCCACTAAAAAAGATATAAAACCATTTTGACGTAGTTTTTCAATGACATAATAAGCTTGCTTATCAATTTTGAAAGTCGGAATACGATGCTCATCTATTGAATATACTTTTGGAGGACGCACTTTTTATTATTTTGGTTTCTTTTTTTAGATCGTAGTTTAAATATTTTAATTCGTCAATCTTAACAAAAGACAAAATCATTGTCATGAATCAATGTTGATTTTGGCTTCCTTCTAGATCAGCTTTTGGTAAAATTTTAACAAAGATACATATAATATCAAAATGATTAGAAAATTTAAAAATAAAAGAATTAAAAAATAACCGGAATTGAATAAAAGAATTCTGGACACGGCAAGTTAAAATTTTAATGAGATTATTTTGAGCTCAAAACAATGTACCTAGCTAGGGGGTTTACTGTTAGGTGGTTATGTAAAAAGCAGAGGAGTTTTCAAGTTGAAACTATCACTAAATATGATTAACTGCTATTTGGTGATAGATAGATTAGGGGTTTAAACTATCACCAAATGAGATAAATGTTGATTTGGTGATAGAAGTAATGTAAGATAGAACTATCACCAAAATAAGGGAAGAAGGATGCAGTTCTTTGGAAGGAATAAGGAGCTTAAAAAATTACAGGATTTGTTGGAAAAGCGCTCTTCGAGCTTAATTGTAATTAAGGGAAGAAGACGCATTGGGAAAAGCCGTCTAGCTCAAGAATTTAGCAAGTCTATGAAAACCTTCACCTTTATGGGATTGACTCCTGAAATAGGTATTACAGCACAAAACGAGAAAGAGAACTTTGCGAAACAATTAGAAATTAATACTGGTTTAAAGGGAATTAAGGCAGAAGATTGGAATGATCTTTTTTGGAATCTTTCAAATTTCACGAAAGAAGGTCGAATAATTATTATTTTAGATGAGATTAATTGGATGGGGACAAATGATCCAACGTTTCTTGCTAAACTAAAATCAGCTTGGGATTTGTATTTTAGCCAAAATTTTGAATTAATAATGATATTAACGGGGTCTATGTCAGGGTGGATTGATAAAAACATTCTCAGTAGTACAGGGTTTTTGGGAAGAATTTCACTTGATTTAACTATTGATGAATTGCCATTACATCAATGCATACAATTTTGGGCTGAATTTTCGACAAAAACATCAGCATATGAAATTTTTAAGATTCTTTCAGTGACAGGAGGAGTGCCTAGATATCTTGAAGAAATTAATCCGAAAATTTCTGCTGAAGAAAATTTAATGCAATTATGTTTTGAAAAGGAAGGTTTTTTGTTTAGAGAGTTTGATAATATTTTTTCTGATCTTTTTTCTCGGCGAGCAGGAATTTATAAAAAAATCATCCAAACTTTAATCGAATCAAATAAAAGCATCAAAAAAATTTGTGAGATAATCGAAGTAGAAAAGAGTGGAGTGATTAGTGATTATTTAGATGATCTTACAAAAATAGGTTATATAAGTAGAGATTATACATGGTCTTTAAAAACAGGAAAAGATTCGAAGTTTAGTAACTATCGTTTGAAAGACAATTACATAAGATTTTATCTAAAATACATTGAACCAAATAAAAGTAAAATTTCACGAAATATTTTTTCTCGTCCAGTTGCCTGGGATACGATAATGGGGCTACAGTTTGAAAATCTTATTCTTAATAATCGTCATAAAATAATGAAATTGATTGGAATCCCCCTCGAAGATGTTGTTAATGAAAATCCTTATTTTCAAACTAAAACAATAGCTCATGATGGGTGCCAAATCGATTATTTGATTCAAACAAAATATAATTGTTTATATCTTTGTGAAGTGAAATTTTCAAAAAATCATATCCGTAAAAATGTAATTCAAGAAATTGAAGATAAGATAGATCGTTTAGACATTGGAAAAAAAAGATTTTCCATTAAACCGATCTTAATCCATGTCAATGGTGTAGAAGATGGCATTATTAAAAGTGGCTATTTTTCAAAAATCATTGATTTTTCTCAACTTTTACATAGCAAAAGCATAACTTAGCGATGAAAATCAATACTTAAGTTTTTTTTGTAATGCTTAAAACTTTAAGATAGCTCTGAGTTTGATAATATAAATAGAACTTAAAAATTTACTAAAACTTCTTCTGCAAATTTATCAAAATCTCCAGCATCTATTAAAGATTTAAGAAGTGTTTTATCTTTTTTTGTTTTTTCACAAAAATTATCTAAATGAGGCAAAAGCTCATCTCTTTCATGACGTTCTTTTAAAAAACAAGAAAATCCTTTTATAGATTCTTTTTTAAAAGTTTCAAAAAGAAATAAAACACCAGTTTTATGATAGATTTTTTTTGTTCTTTCAATCCTATCAGGAGAGAGAAAAAATTCAAAAGTATTAAAAGGATGTATTGAGTTTGCTTCTTTCCCAAGTCTAATATTATCAAAAGCACTTAATAAAAAAGTTGGGAAATCTTCAATAGACAAGTTATCTAGCAATTTTTCTAGTATTTCTCTTTTTTTAACTATTTTATCATCTTCTGTATTTTCAAAGTCATCGATGTAGGGCAGCTCATCTGCAGGTTTAAATGAACTAAAATCAAAATTAGGCAAAGTTGTAAAAGACGGAAGGGATGATCTTAAACTATCAAAAGCAGCGCTAAACATAAAAAGTGTAACTTTATCAATTTTTAAAATTATTATAACTAATTTAATCTTTTTTTTTAAAAAGGACTAGAGAAAAATTTTTCTCTATTGCATCATAGTATGATATGAAAATATTAAAACATGCTCATATATTGGGTGGAGCTTTTCTGGTTGCCGGCACCTCTATTGGCGCTGGTATGCTTGCACTTCCTATCGTTAGCGCAATGGGAGGGTTCTTTCCGGCTATTGTGGTTTATTTGATTTGTTTCTCTGTAATGACAGCCACGGGTCTTTTATATTTAGAGATCGCTTTAGATATGAGAAAAGATTCGAATATTATTTCAATGGCAAGTAGATATTTAGGAAGATCTGGAAAAGTATTTTCTTGGATTATCTACCTTTTTTTATTTTATTGCTTATTAGTTGCTTATATCTCCGGAGGGGGAGCTTTTATTCAAAGTTTGGCAGGGGACTATTTGTCTCTTAGCGCTTCTGCTTTAATTTTTACGATTCTCTTTTCTATTTTTGTATATGTTGGAGCTTTGGCAGTTGATAGATTGAATGTCTTGCTAATAGTTGGTTTAGCAATAAGTTATTTTTTATTTATCTTTTTCGGAATTGATCATGTGGATTTTTCAAATTTATTAAATTCAAACTCTAAAGCAGCTATTTTCTCTTTTCCCGTGATTTTAGTATCTTTTGGTTATCAAGGGATTATTCCAACTTTAACTTACTACATGAAAAAAGATTATAAAAAGATAAGATTAGCGATAATTTCAGGGACTTCTCTCGCTTTTTTTGTCTATCTTGTTTGGGAATTTTTAATTTTAGGAATTATTCCATTAGAAGGAAAGTTTGGACTTAAAGAAGCTTTTGTACAAAATCAAGATGCTATCCAACCTTTGAAATACTACACAAATATCAAAGGGATCTATTATATAGGGCAGTTTTTTAGCTTTTTTGCTGTTACTACTTCATTTTTAGGAGTCTCTTTAGGGCTTTTTGATTTTATTGCAGATGGTTTTAAGATTCAGAAAAAGGGGATGAAAAAGCTTTTAATTGCTTTGATTACATTTTTGCCTCCTGTTGTAATTACATTGATAAATCCTAAACTTTTTTTGACAGCTCTAAATTATGCAGGCGGAATAGGCGGCGCTCTTTTATTAGTGCTACTTCCAACTATTATGGTTTATTCAAAAAGATATATTAAAAAAGAAAAGGCTTTACATCAGCTATTTGGAGGAAAGCCTATCTTATTTATAATCTGTGTTTTCGTAGTTTTTGTTCTTTTTGTTGAAGTATTTCAAGAAATTAATAGAATTCTTTCTTGATAGTTTATCTATTTTAAGATATTTATCAAAATATGGGAAGAATTATAGATAAGCTGCTAGTAATAACTACGATATCTGTTGCAATGATATTTGCAGTTTCTACTTTTTGGATAGATCTTTTAGTTCCTAAAAATATTGATAGTGAAAATGGATTAATTTTCGGAAATAAAAATGCAAAAGTTACTCTTGTTATGTTTGAGGATTTTAAATGTAAATATTGCAAAGAGTATTTCAATGATACTTTTCCAGAAATTAAAGAAAAATATATCGATACTAATAAGATTAAATACGTAATTATGCCTCTTTCTTTCATCTATGGCTCTAAACTACTTACAAATGCTGCTATCGGTGTATATGAGCTAAAGAGAGATCAATTCTTTGAGTTTATAAGTATTGTTTCAGCTAAAAAATCAAAGAATTTAACTAAACAAGACTTAATTATGATTGCTAAGAATCTAGATGGTATAAACCTAGAGATATTCGAAGAGTTTTTAGATCAAAAGATTTTCAATAACTATTTAGATGAAAATTTAGAATTAGCCAAAAAAATTATGCCAACATTTGAAGTTCCTGCGGTTTATATAAACTCTCATAGAGTTGAGATAGACAAAATAGAAAATGCTATAGATGAGAGATTAAACTACAAAGGCTATAAATGATTAGGTTTATTAAAAGATATTCTCTTTATTTTGCTTGGGTAATTGCTTTAGTAGCAACTATTGGTAGTTTATATTCCTCTCATATTTTAAATATTAAGCCGTGTGTTTTTTGTTGGTATCAAAGAATTTTCATGTTTCCTTTAGCTATTATTTTAGGAATTGCAGCTTATAAAAAAGATGGAAAAATTTTCCCATATATCATAGCTCTTCCAATAATTGGAGCTATGGTAGCTTTTGTTCAGAGTCTTTTTTCCTATCTTAATATTACATCGCTTGTTTGTGGGCTAGAATGCTCAGGGGAGACTCAAAAACTTTTTGGATTCTTAGATATGTCGATCGCAAGTTTTATTGCTTTTTCTGCTATTATTTTTTTTCTAATTCTTGCTAGGAACAAAAAGTAATTCTATATCTTTATTTTTTATTATAAAATGATATATGGATCATGTTTAATATAAAAATCCAAAGAGGGATTTTTCTTTTAAATCCTATTTCCATGTTATCAAAAGCTACATAGCTATCTTTTTCAGATCTTATTTGTTTGAAAGTTTTGTTTTTTCCGCCTATTTCAAAGATATATTTATTATCTATACAAAAGTCACCGTTTTTAGGAAGAGTAACTAAATGATCTTTTGATAGCATGCAATGGAAAAAGGTTTCACGAACAGTTCCTCTATCTGAGTTTTTAGAAGCTGATAGTGCATAGAGTTGATTAGGATTATCGAAATAAACCTTTTCAATCGATTCTAATTTACTAAGAGGCAATTGCACTGTTAAATTTTCATAGAGGATAATTCTCTCAAAAAAACTTTTTTACCCCAAGAAGAGAAATTAAAAAGAGTAGTTAAAACTATAGCTCGGCACCAAGAGGGTATTTTAAATTATTTCAAACATAGAATTACCAATGGAAAAGCTGAAGGATTAAATAATAAGGCTAAGGCTATGTTAAGACAAGCTTATGGATTTAGAGACATGGAATATCTTAAATTAAGATTATACAATTTACATAATCAAGGGTACGCGTTTGTAGGATGAACCATTTTAGTTTGTTAGAAAAACTATATTATCAACGTATGTGCATCTTTTCTTCAGCCTGTCTAATAGCGCTTGATATATAGTGAATCTTTCTACCTATTATCTTATATAGAAGTTCTTTTACAACCATACAGATTAAAAACCAGATAAGTATATAGGCCCAAGCATAACCAACAAAAAGCCAACCAATACCGACAAAATCATTAGTTCCAAGTCCATATACGGAGAAAAGAGTTCCAATAACTTGAGAGACTAAAGTTGCTAAAAAGAATTTAATCTCCGGATGGGGTTTTGACCAAATGGCCTTTGTATTCCTAGTTAAATAAATAGTCAGATTTCCCCCGCAGAGGATTCCCATAAAAGCTAAAGTTCTTAAATGATCAAATTTTGATGTTGCATCTGTCAAATATGAAAACCAATATCTATCTCCTAACCAATAAAGACCAAAAGTAGATACAACACCAACTATTGCAAGACCTACTGATATCGTAAGAATCTCTTTCATATTCCAAGAAGATGGATTTTTATCGATTGGCATATGATCGTATGCAATCATCATGATTGGTACATCATTTAAAAGAGCTATTAAGATAATCATAATAGCGGTTAGAGGATGATCATTAAAAACTAACATTGAGAGTAATAAAAACAGAAGCAGTCTACATGTCTCAGAAATTCTATACATTGCATAGCTTTTCATCCTGTTAAAAATCTTTCTAGATTGTTCTATAGCATGTGCAATAACTAAAAGACCTGGTTCAGTTAAAACTATGTCAGCTGCTTCTTTTGCAGCGTCAGTAGCGCCGCTTACAGCAATTCCAATATCTGCTTGTTTTAGAGCCGGAGCATCGTTTACACCATCTCCTGTCATTCCGGTTACATGACCTTTATGTTGCAGAGCCTTTACAATATCGAATTTATGTTGAGGGTAGACTTCGGAAAAACCATTTGCAGATTCATAAATAGATTCTTTTTCAACCTTTGCCTCTGACTCTTCATGACTTTCAAGCTCTGAGACGGATATTATATTAGTTCCAAGATCTAATTTTCCAGCGAGCTCTTTTGCGATAGCTCCATGATCTCCTGTTACCATTTTTACACTTATGCCCATTCCTTTTATATAGCCAAGAGTCTCTTTTGTATCATCTCTTGGAGGATCGAACATCGGAATTAATCCTAAGTAATGCCATTTATTTGAACTATCTGTTTTACCGACACCAAGGGTTCTATATCCTTTTGCTGCGAAGCTATCGATACCTTGCATTACTTTTTTAGTAAGAGCTTCATCTGCCTGACACATCTTAAGAATTATTTGAGGAGCCCCTTTTGCAGCTTGTATTATAGTACCATCTTTTAGTTTAATCCTAGCTACTGCTCTTTTAATCACCGGATCAAATGGTGTGAATTTTTCTCTCATGTATTCATTTAAAGCTTCTTTATTACCTAGTCTTGTAAAAATAGCGTCATCTATAGCATCTCTTCCATCTGGATTAGAAGCTAAAGCAGCCATTGTTAACACTTCCTCAGGATCTTTAGACTCAAAAAGCTCAATATCTCCAACTGTTAATTCATTTTTAGTAAGGGTTCCTGTTTTATCAGAGCATAAAATGTCCATATTAGCCAGCTCTTCTACAGCAGTTAGCTTTGAGACGATAGCTTTCATTTTAGCTAACGTTCCAGCTCCAATTGCCATTGTAGCTGATAAAACAGCCGGTAAGGCTATTGGAATTCCGGCAACAACTAGTACTAAAATAAAGATAACGATCTGACCGATACTTTCATGCAAAACATGTTTATATTCAATTCTATAAATAGAGACTACTAAGATAATAGCGCAAATTGTTAGAGTTAAAAAAATTAAAAAATCTCCAATTCTAACAACAGCTTGTTGAAAGTGTGATTTTGTTTTAGCTTCTGATACTAATTTTGCTGTTTTCCCAAAAAAGGTATTCATCCCTGTTTCGGTTACAACTCCTGTCATTTCACCAGTTTTGGCAATTGTTCCTGAAAAAGCAATATCTTCTAGTCTTTTAGTGACAGGAAGAGATTCTCCTGTTAGAGCTGATTGATCGACTGTTAAATACTCTCCGGCAACTAATTTTATATCACCGGGAATAATATTTCCAAGTTTTACATTAATAATATCGCCGGGTACTAGTTCTTTAGATTCAATATCTAGCCATTTGCCATCTCTTAGAACTCTTGCATGAAGCGCTAATTTTTTTTTGAGTGCTTCAATTGCATTTCCGGCTTTGAATTCCTGGAAGAAACCAAGCGCTGCATTAATTATGAGCATCGCTAATATAACTATAAAATCTGGCCATTTCTCTAAAACTCCTGAAAGAATCGCAGCTATTTCGATCATCCAAGGAATTGGTCCCCAAAAAAATTGAAAGAGTTGTTTGAAAATTGATCGTTTTTTTTCTTCTAATGAATTAGGTCCATATTTTTCTAGTCTTTGTTTTGCATTATCAGTTGAAAGACCTCTATTCATATCAACATCTAAGTTTTTCAAAACATCTTCATTTGACATTTTAGTAAAAGGGCTCATTGCCTCTGATTTAATATCTTTTTTTTTCTCTTCCATAGTTCCTCAAATAATAAATGACATAATATTTATCTTATTAATTATCACATAACAATATATTTGTTTTTAATCTAGCAAAAAGATCTAAAATAAATTGATTGATTATTTTGTTTGATTAATTACAATGAAAATTATAGAAAACATTTAAAAAGAGGGCTATATGAACAAATTAAATATAAAAGCTTTTACCCTAACTTGTGGTATTACTTGGGGGCTTGCAATGCTGTTTTTAGCATGGGTATCATCTTTTGGTTGGGGGATTAGAGATGTATCTGTGATAGCTGGTCTCTATCTTGGTTATGAGCCTACCTTTTTAGGCGGAATAGTTGGAGCTTTGTGGGGTTTTGTAGATGGTGCAATTGGAGGTTTTATACTTTCATATTTTTATAATATATTTTTAAAAAAGTTTAAAAATAAGTAAATG
>JAAKFW010000036.1 GCA_011064905.1 Candidatus Anoxychlamydiales bacterium
AAGCTCCGGCTTCTTTGCAATTTCAGACATCAATGGAACTATCATCTCTGATAGTGTAAACATTAAGAAAAACATAGGCCGGATACAAGCTAGGAAGGCTGTTTTAACTTGGCGCTCGCAATTCCTCCCTGACCTAAAGGACAGGGTTTCCTTGCGAGAAAAAAGATGAAAAATAGTCTTATATTTTTTTTTCTTCTATTAACTTCTTGCGGTTATAATCTTGGAAGATCTCAAAATTTGAATAATGCATCTGTATCGGTGCCATACATTAAGCAAGATCTATCTGGGCATTTCACATCTAAGTTAATAAAAGAGCTTTCTTATTCTTCAAATCTTAGCTATAAATATTCAAATGCAGATTATATTTTATGCGTAAAAATTGTTGATTCAAATACTTCTCAAATTGGTTATAAATATGATAGAAATAATGAAAATGTCAGACAAAATAATTTAAGAGCAACAGAGGGAAGACAAAAAATAACAGCTAGCGTTGAATTAGTAGATAGAATATCAAATTCTACAAAATTCGGTCCTTTTGAAGTATCTGCAAGCGCAGATTTTGATTATGTAGATCCAGACTCTTTAAATGATTTATCATTTATAGATCCCTCTGGGAACAGAACAACAGTTTTAGCATTTTCGTTAGGGCAATTAGAATCTACTGAAAACGCTAAAGAAGCAGTCTCTAAACCACTTTATGAACAACTTTCAAAAAAAATTGTAGATGCTATTTCTGCTTATTGGTAAAAAAAGCTTATGGAAGAGATATTTCACGATAGTCAAATTTTTGAAGCAGCTTTAATCAACCTATATAAAATGCTGATATGGGTAAGAGAAAGAGTCTCTAAATATTTTCCTCAAAAAGATTTAGAGAAAATTGAGCTTGCTACTGAAGAAGCGATAGTCAACATCATCAAACATGGATATAAACACAAAAAAGGAAAAATTGAAGTAGAAATTAAAATCGATGAGACATTGCATTTAACATTCAAAGATAAAGGCCCCAAATTCAATCCATTAAGTGTTAGAAAAAAAATAAACTTTACGAAGGATATAAAAAAAAGAAAAGAGGGGGGGCTTGGTATTTTTTTTATTTTTCAATGTATGGATGAAGTGAAATATCAAAGAAAAGATCAAGTTAATCTTTTAATAATGAAAAAGAAAAGAAATAAGCTCTATTAAAAAGGTAGTTAGATATTTTTAGTTTCAACTATCTCATCAAAAAATCTATATTCTATTTCCATTCCCCAGTCTATTTGAATTATAAGTTTTTTGGATGTTGGATCAATATCTTTAATTTCCTCAAAATCTCCCAAACTTATAGTTAAAAGCACCTGTTTTAAAGTGTCATCGAAATAGATGTTTTTGCTATTTAGCGTAGGATAAGGGGTGTTTTTTATGTAATTTTCATACTTTTTTTTTATTTCAAAATATTTGGACTCATCTTTAATAGGCGTAATACTAAGAAGATGCCTTTTGATCTCAACTATTTTAATAGGCTCTAGATCTGCTGAAAAAGCATCGATTTTTTTTAAGATATTAACAGATAATTTAAATATAAATAGAGCAACTTTTTTAATTGATTGAGCTGTTTTACAAATAGAGTTTTTGAATACATTTTTTTTCTTATCCATAAAGATTTTACAAGGTTTTTTTAAACTATCCGGTGATGGGAAATACTCGTAAATTTTAGTAGACACATTATAAATTGAATCCATTAAAGATGGTTTTTCTTCGTGAATATTTGGTCTTTTTTGGAAAATGATATTGAAACAACACTCAAATGGTTTGATTAATCTATATAAAGAGCTCAAGGAATGAAATAAATACATATCTTCTACCTAGTGATTAAAATTATCTAGGAAGATATTTTTGTAGTTTTAATATAAATTTGCAAAACAAATTTATAATTTTGTTCTATTCATTTAATCCAAATATAATTTCAAAGAAAAGAATAATGAAAATCTTTTGAAAAAGAGCTTTAGAAAATTATTGGTTTTTTTCTATTGCAGTAAGTGTAGCTTCTGTCTCTAACATATCTAGAAGATAGTATTGCAGAACTTTAAGTACATACTTAGGGGTATTGTATACGCCAGATGTAGTAAAGACAATTTCCAAAGAGGTTTTGCTTTGGGCATTGAGTGCTATAAGAACATAAGTAAGAGGAATGTCTTGCTCGGTTTTAGGAACAATCCATACATCAAATTGCTCGTTAAATAGAGTTACTTTTTCTGGGCTCTCGACTACATGAAAATACTGAGTTAAATCTTCAGGATCATCTTTAATTTGATCTAAATCATCTAATAGATTTAGTTCATGCAAAAGTGCCAAATCAACATTAACAATACCATCATGCGCTAAATCCACAAGATTGGACATATACTGTTCATACAACTTTTCTATTTCATTCGGGTTGAGCATTAATTAAACGCCTCCATATAATTCTTCCCCTAAACATAGTTTAACTATTTATAATTACTAGTGTCAAGAATTGCTTTTTTTATTTTATTAAACCTCAGGTATCTTATTGGGTTTTAAAGGTTTTTACGTATAAAAAAATAAAGAATAAATATAATATATACTGAATTAATAGCTTGTAATTAGAAAAAAAACGGATATACTAAAAGAGTTAGCGAGAAGGAAAGTAGAATTATTAATGATTAAAGCTGTTGTTGTTTTTTGTTGTTTTGCCGTAACTCTATGTGCAAAGCCTTTAGAATTAGATATTAAAGCAAGAAATGCAATCTTGGTAAATGCTGATACAGGAGCTATTTTATTTGAAAAAGAAGCTCATAAAAAAGCCTATCCAGCTAGCTTAACAAAGGTATTTACTACTAGCTATATATTAGAGAATTATAAAGATAGATTATCTAAAACTATTATAGCTTCGAAAGATGCATTAGATATTGTAGTTCCTGAAAAAAAAATAACATCCAACTACTCTTTAAAGCCTTATATATTAGAAACAGATGGAGTGAGTTTTGATATTGTTAAAGAAGAAGAACTTACTCTTGAAACTCTTTTACATGGAATAATGCTAATATCTGCTTGTGACGCATCTAATGTAGCTGCTGAATTGGTTTCTGGATCTGTTGAATCATTTATGGATGAGTTAAATGCATATATCAAAAAAAAGGGAATAAAAGATACGTATCTTCAAAATCCTCACGGTCTTCATATGCCAAAGCAACTCTCAACAGCGTATGATATAGCTTCGATGGCTAAACTAGCGATTAAAAACGAAGATTTTTTAAAATTTTTTACCTGTAAATTTTACATAAGGCCTAAAACTAATAAACAAAATAAAAAAGAGATAGTTACAAATAATAAACTCTTAAAGCCAACAGAGCATTTTTATAAATATGCAATTGGAGCGAAAACAGGTTATCATGCTAAAGCTAAATATAATTTAATGAGCGTTGCAAAAAAAGATGATAGAACATTGATAGCTGTAGTTTTGGGGTGTTCAAATTCTGATGTAAGATTTGAAGAAACGAAAAAGTTATTCAACGCTGCTTTTTTAGAAAAAAAAGAGAAAAAAATAATTTTTGATAATAAAAAGATTTTCCAAGCAAAAATTTCTGGTAGCTCAAAAATCTTAAAATCAAAGTTAAGAAAAGACTTGATTTTAGAGTATTATCCATCAGAAGAGGATTCTTTAAATGCCTTTGTTATTTATGCTGATCTTAAAGCTCCAATTAAAAAAGATCAGAGGGTTGCTGTAATGGAGATAAAATCTAAAGATGGAAAATTAATAAAAAAAGAAAATATCTATGCTACCCAAAATGTTAGAAGAAATTTTTTCACATTTTTAAAACAGCTTTTTGTAAAGGGCTAAAAAATCATCTAAACTCAAATTTTCAGCTCTAATATTTTCATCTATGTCTAACTCATCTAACATTTTTAGGATTTTTTCTTTAGAACTAAAAATTTTTATCAAAGATAAAAGCTTTTTTCTTCTTTGTGAAAATGCTGTTTTTACAAAGTGAAAAAACTTTTCTATATCAATCTCTTTTTTTGTAGCATCTAGAAACTCATCTTTTATTTTTAATTCAAGAATAACAGAATCTACTTTTGGTTTTGGAAAAAAACAAGCTCTTGAAATATCGGCTAAAATCTTAGCTTTTGCATGAAAATTTACAAAAAGTGAAAAATATCCGTATTGTTTAGTGTTTTTTTTTGCTAAAAGCTTTTCTGCCATCTCTTTTTGTATTATTAAAATAACTTTTGAGAATAAAAAATGATGTTTTAAGAGTTTTGTAATTATGAAAGACGTTACGTGATACGGAAGTGAGGATATCACCTTTATTTTTTTATTTAATTTTTTAAAAATATCTAAATCGAATTTTAAAAAGTTTTCGTTATAAACTTCTAAGTTATCAATCTTTTCATCTTTTAAGTTTTTAGCAAAAACATCGTCTAGCTCTACTGCAATAACTTTTTTTGCCTTTTTTATAATCTCAAAAGTTACCACTCCAGGTCCAGATCCTATCTCCAATACAAGATCATCGTTTGAGATGTCAGTAGCTTTGATAATTTTATCTAAAATATTTTTATCGATTAAAAAATTTTGAGAAAGAGTTTTTTTTGGTCTTACGTTCAAAGAAGATAAATAGTCTATTAGATCTTTTGGCTTATATAAAGTTCTCATTCAAAAGTGAAAGGACAAAAATCTTTAGAAATAACTTTATTTTCAACCAAATATTCTTTTTTCAATTTATTGAAAAAATTATTTCCAATTTGAAGTAGCTCTTTTTCAACTAATTTAGTTTTTAATTCATTAGAGATTTCATCAAAAGTTTTAGCTTCAATTTTTTCTAAGTCTTTCAAATAAAATATTCTAGAAATTTGTTTGTTGTTTATTCTACTTACTTGAGAAGAAATGTCACTAAAACTGTTTTTCTCTAAATCTTTTAAAATATTTTTATGAGACAGAGACAAATCTTTTGAGCTTGTCTTATATAAATTGGAAACATTGATAGAGCAGCTTTTATACTCCTTTTCAATTTCTTTTAGAGAGTCTTCTAACTCTTTTGGATCTTGATCTTGATCTTTTAGTAAAAGATGTGCCTTATTTGCTGCTAGGTTAGCTAGCTTATTGTCATCGCACCTAATTGAAATAACATTATATGAATAAATCTCTTGTGAGGGATTTTCTTTTATATATAACTGGTATGATTTTTTTATTTTACTAGGAGTAACACTTTGCTCTGCTTTGGATCTTACAAAATAATAGATCATCCTGTGAATGATCATCTCTTCAGATAGCATTTTTTGTGCTTCTTCTAATGTAAGATTTGCTTTTTGTAGATTCGCTATTATATTAGGGCCATATCTATTTTCTATCTCTTCCGTTAACTCAGCATCTGAAATTGTAAATTCCCTTTTTTTTGCATCTATCAAAATAAGCTCATTATTAATAACCTCATCTAATACTTGCAGCCAGCCTGATTGATAAAATTGGAATCTAGCTGATTTAGAATCGATAAGATCTGTAAAAGATCTCTCAAACGCTATATCTAATCTCTTTTTAACATCTAATGCTGTAATCGCTCTATCTTCAACTTTTGCGAGTACTGTGTTGTTAACATTGATATTAGCATTCTGCTCCATAGGGGAGTTTCTGAAATCATTAGCATTTAACATTGCCGAGAAGGCTATAAGAGGAACAAAAAGTTTAATAAAAAATTTCATTGATATTTTCAGCTCTATTTTACTTTTACCTATAGTAGCAAAAGTGATGATTTTATAAAAATAAAAGAAATTTTTGATTTTTTTTGCTTATTCACTTCTCTTTTTTTTAAATATAGCTTTTAATAATAAATGAATTAACTTTTTAATGAATTGTTTGAAGTATATAGTTTACAATGGTGTTTAAGTGTAATTAATATTAATGCATTTTAAAATATTTTAATTTTTATAAAATTAATCCAAATTATGATATAATAATTAAAATTTAACTTACAAAAGTATTTTTATGTCAGCTCCAATAACTTCTCGTTTTTTAATGATACCTAGGGAAATTCCAAAATATTTAGCAACTGCATATAGTGTTAAATATAGCCAAATAGAAAAAAATGAAAATATTTTTAAAAGGTCGATTTTTAAAATTTATCGTTTTATCTTGCTCGCTAAGGAAATTATTTTTTCTACGATATCTTTTACATCTTCATTAGAAATTAATAAAAATATCAAAAGACTTCAAAAAGATTTTGATGAAAAAAATAAAAACCTTAAAGATATCTCAAGTAAAGATATTTGCGTTTATTTAGTGGGATCAGTAGATAATCCAGGTGGAGCAATTTTAGGTAATCATCTTTATTACTACCACCATTATAAAATTAAGAATTTTGAAAAATATTTTGATGTTGCAGCAAAAGTGATAAAAAATAATAAAGATATTACAAGTTTTTTAGAGGAAATTAAAAGCAAATACCCTACGCGTAATATCAAAGTAATGGATATCGTATGTCATGGATGTAATGATAGAATGTTTTTAGGAGACTCTTTTGAATATAAAATTTCAGATGTAAAAAATGATGAATTTAAAGCTATGTCACAAGATGGAGCAATTATTTTAGATGCATGCTCAACAGCTCAAGAAACTTCTTCGCAACTATCAATTGCAAGACAGATAGCGAAAAAAAACCCATTTCTTAGAATTTTTGCTCCTAAATACCCTCTTTTTTTCTCAAAACCTTTGATTAATAAAACCACTAAAAGAATTGAAAATGTTGTTCATGGTTTTGCAATATTTAAAGCTTTCACTTGCGAAACATTTAGATATGAAAGAGAGATAGATGAAAGCGCTATACCTGATACAGGAAAAAGATCAAGAGGATAGTTACACTACTTGGATTGTAAATGTATCGATAAAATTCATTACATTGAGCTTAGAATACAGGCGAAAAACCCATCATGAGAGTTTTCTAAAGGAAAAGAAAAAAACTGATCTTCAACCTTCAAATTATATTTTTTTATAAAATACTTAACTTGATCTTCATTTTCCTCAGGGAAAATAGAACAAGTAATATATACAATTTTCCCATCATTTTTTAAAAAATTATATGTTTTATCAAAGATTTCTCTTTGCGTAGCTTTTAAACTCTCTATATCACTTAAGTTAAATCTCCATTTAAGATCAGGGTTTCTTCTTAAAGTACCGGAGCCTGAACAGGGAACGTCCAAAATTATCCAATCCATTTTTTTATTAATCTTTTTCAAATCTTCTGTAGTTTTAATTTGAAAATTTTCAATTCCTGCTCTTTTAAATCTTTTTTTTGCCTCTAATAAAATATAATCTCTAACATCGTGAAGATAGATTTGACCTGTTTTTTTCATTTTATGAGCTATCGCTAAAGTCTTACCACCTGATCCTGAGCAATAATCTAAAACATGGTCTTTAGGTTTTGGGTTTATTAAATCAGCGACTATTTGAGACCCTTCATCCTGGATTTCAAAAAAACCTTTTTTGAACTGAGGAGTTGTAAAAAAGTTGATTTTTTTATTAAAAATTATCCCATAAGGAGATTTTTTACATTTTTTGATATCATATTTTTTATTTAAAATATCAAAAAGATCATCTCTTTGTATTTTTAAAGAATTTGCTCTAATTGTAGTAGGAGCTGCATCGTTTGAAGTTAAACAAAATTCTATTGCTTTTTCTAAAGAGTAAGCGCTTTTTACCTTTTCAAAGTAATCTTTTGGAAAACTAACTTTTATATGCTCTGGTATTTTTCTATTATCAAGATGCTTTTTGAAATCAAAGTCTTCTAAAATTTCTAGTCGATCCTCAGCGGTAACCTGGTTTTTTTTACATAAAAAATCTATTAAACCATTCCATCTTATTAGTTTATATAAATTTTCGCAGATGCTTTTTCTGTCTTTTGAACCGATAGATTTATGATTTTTAAAATAGTTTCTTAAAAAAACATCTAATGGGATCTTTTTTTTTGAAAACTCTTTTAAAATAGTCAATAAATGAAACTTTCTAAATGGTATTTTCATAAATAATTTAAATTAATCTCGAAAAAGATTATATCTTAGTTTAAGGATAATATATAGAAAAATTACAGGCCTTGTGGAGGTTCGCTTATATGAAGGGCTTTAAAAAATTTATTGCTTTAGTAGGAAGACTACTGCTTAGCGCGATTTTTATTTTATCAGCGGTAAATAAAATATTTGATTGGCAAAAAACAGAAACCGGACTTATTAATCTTTTTTGTGATTGGCAGTCTTATGTTCACTTTTCATCTACTTTGACAAAACTCTTCACTGCATTAATTTCCTGGACACCAGAGATTTTAATAGTGATTACTACTTTAGAGCTTATTGCTGCTCTTTTAATATTTTTTGGGATAAAAGAGAAATTTGGAGCCTTTTTACTTTTAGTATTTTTTGTTCCAGCAACATTTTTGCTTCATCCATTTTGGTTTTTAACAGGAGTTAACAAAACTTTTCAAATGGTTATGTTTATGAAAAACATAGCTCTTTTAGGAGCTCTTTTGCTTTTAATGGTTTTAGGCTCTAAAATAAAAGAGCCTATAAGTATTGAACCAATGGACCAACCGCCGAATGAATCAAAAGAAGAGTAGAGTATATTTAAATTTTAGCTTTTTTATATTAAGTTTTTTGATAGTTGCTTTTTCTCAGCCAGCTTGGATAGGTTATCTAGGGATAGTGGCAAGCTCTTTAGGCTATTTTCTTTTTTGGTTCTCAATTTACAAGGTAAATAGCACAAAACTTAAAGTGATTCTTTCATTTGTCTGGTTTTTTTTCGTTCAAGCTATTTGGCTATCTTGGCTTACCTCAACAAAATATCAAGGAAAGCTTATTTTTTTAGTATACGCTTCTTTGCTTGTTTGGTTTGCTATAGAATTTTCTGTTGTTTCATATGTCTTTTTAAAAAATAAAAAACTTGAGTTTAAGAAAATCTTTTTAGTAGCCTCTATTTGGACCGTCCTTGAATGGTCGAAACTTTTTATAATGTGTGGGTTCCCGTTCAATCAAGTAGGACTAGCTCTAACAAATCACCATATATCAATGCAACTAGCATCCATTATCGGAATATTTGGTCTTAGCTTTTATGTGATTTTTGTAAATCTAACAGCTTTAAAAGCTGTTATAGATAAATCTTTTAAAGTTGGGGTTTTATGGGTGATTTTAGCATTTTTCCCATATCTTTATGGATATTTTCATGAAAAGATATATGAAAAAAAGTTCGAGCTCTCTAATAAATTAAATGTCTGCTTAGTGCAAACGGCCATCCTTCCAGAGGAAAAAGTTTTAACAAAAAATTATTTTGATCATTTTGTCTCTCCCATGTATCAATGGCAAAGAATTATAAGTTTTATAAATAAAAAAAATGTAGATGATTTAGATCTAATCGTTCTTCCGGAAGCAGCTTTGCCTTTTAGCGCAAATGATCATTTCTATCCCTTTGAAAAAGTTCAGATTCTTTTTTCTCAAAATTTTGGAGAAGAGGTTTTATCTAAACTACCTATTTTAAAAGAGCCATTTGCAAGACAATATAAAGATGATTGGTATGTATCTAATAGCTACTTCGCAAAAGCACTTTCTAATATCTACCAATCTGAAATAGCAATTGGCTTTGATGATTTTGATCAAAAAGTAGATAAAAGTTACAATGCAGCTTTCTATTTTAGTCCCAAATTAGATACTTACAAAAGATATGAAAAACAAGTTTTAGTTCCTATGGGTGAATATATTCCATTTTCATTTTTAGCTAAAATGGCTCTGGAAAAATATGGAATAGCCTCTTCTTTCACTCAAGGCTTTGAATCAAAAAT
The DNA here is from genome assembly GCA_011064905.1 of Candidatus Anoxychlamydiales bacterium. Taxonomy (GTDB): domain Bacteria; phylum Chlamydiota; class Chlamydiia; order Chlamydiales; family SM23-39; genus JAAKFX01. The sequence continues at coordinate 9,810 of JAAKFW010000036.1, forward strand.
ATTTTCGGATAAAAATTACTCTTTTTCAATTTGCTATGAAGAGATCTATCCAAACATCATGAGAAAAGCTAAAAATAAGGGAGCTAAATGTTTTGTTAATTTAACAAATGATGCTTACTTTTCAAAATCTAAGCTTTTTAGGCAGCATTTCGAGCATGCAAAAATTAGAGCTGTAGAAAATGGCATTCCCTTAATTAGAGCTTGTAATACGGGCGTCAGCGCTGTTGTTGACTCTTTTGGAAGGGTTGTAGACGCTATCTATAAAGAAGATGAAGCAAAGGCTCTTTTTGTGAAAGCTCCTCTTTTTTCATATAAAACTATTTATTCTCTTTTTGGGGATTATTTAGTAATTTTTTTTAGTTTTGCTGTTATTGTTTCTTATTATATAAAACGTAAAATGCGCATTTAATAATATTATAAGATTAATTTTTAATTTATTTAGATTGTAATTAAGTAATCAATAGTTTAATTATATATTAATTTTTTATGGAGACGAGTAATGTCTAGTATAGGAAAAGGGAATTCAGGGATTAGGTCAAGGAAAAACAAGATTTGAATATTTTATAGTTTTTTAAAGGGAATTATTAAGTAATTTTCTTTTATTTTACTGTTATTACTTTGACTCAAGCTAAGTTTCATAAAAAAATAATTTCTTATTCTTCTATTTGATATAGATGCTTTTGTTAAAAGAAAAAGGTGATATGTCAAAATTAACATTGAAAAAATAAATTGATCTTTATAAGCTCC
>JAAKFW010000037.1 GCA_011064905.1 Candidatus Anoxychlamydiales bacterium
TTGATTTACTATTCATTAGAAGAAAAGGCATAGTATTTTTAGCAATTTCTTCAGAAACCCCATCTATTTTTTTTACTAGATCTTGATACTCTTTATTGTCTATTATTTGATTTTGCACATAGCTTGTGAAAATGTCGGATCGATGTGGGTCCATGGCCTCAGGTTTACCCCCATGCCAGATGGTATTGCATATCTGTCTACCTATTGGTGTGTTTGCTTCTGCCATATATTTGTTCTGTTTATTTTGTTTTCATTAATAATATTTTACGTTTTATAATTAATAATTATAATATAAACAATTAATAATTGCTATTAAAATAATGTTGCGGAATAAATAAATTAAATTATTGATAGTAATAAATCTTTTATTACTAAGTATATAAATAGTTTTATAGTATTAGGTGACTTTGATAAAAACAAACTTTGTAAATACTTTCTTTTATTTTATCAAATCTAAGAGGTCTTCTAGGTTCTGAGTAGATCTTGAGATATAAGTTGAAAAATCCTCAGGTTTTAGCTCTTTTTGAGAGAGAAGGGCTGTCGCATAAACATCTTTAGCTAAGCTTTTTGCAAGTTTAGGTTTATTTTGATGAAGAGAATAGATCTTATCTATTAGCTTGTTGTTAGTGTTTATAACTAAGGTGCTTTTGGAAGGTAAGTTTGTATTTTGAGTAAATTGCATATAATCTTTGAGTCTTCTTTCTTCTTCATTTACCATGATAAAAGAGGGTATAGCATTGCTGCTTAAGCTTTTAGATTCAACTTCTAAGTCAACTTCAATTGAGTCTTTAAAAAAATCAGATATTTTAGAACTAAGAGATCTGCCTTCTTTATCTAAGACATTTTTGTCTTTAGAGGTGTCTAAAATTGAGCTGTCAATCGAGGCATCGATTCTGGTGAATTTAACGCTTAGTTTTTGCTCTAGATAGCTGATTATTGCTGTATCTATGTATTGGTTTAAATAGAGAACTTCTATATTTTTTTGAGTGTAGAGAGCAAGTAGATGGGTAGATTTGTCTTTTGAGCTGTAGAAGATTTTGTCTTTTTTATCACTTCGTTCAATGTAGTCTTCTACTGTTGTCCACTCATTTTTATGATTTTCAAAAATTAAAAATTCTTTGGCTTTTTCATAGAATTTTTCATCATCTAAAATTCCAAGTTTAATAATAACTTCAATATCAGGCCAATATGATATGAATTTATCTTTATCTAATTTATAGAGGTTTGATAATTTATCTTGGATTTTTTTAGAGATATGATTTGAGAGTTTTTTGATATTTGAATCAATTTGCAAGTAACTTCTAGATACATTTAGAGGGATATCTGGGCTATCTATAGCTCCTTTTAACATCGTTAAAAATTTTGGGAGAATGTCTTTAGCATTTTCAGATACAAAAACCCTATTTGAAAAAAGCTTTACATAATTTTTGTTTGTATCAAAATTACTTGTGATTTTTGGGAAATATAAAATACCTTTTAAATTAAATGGGTAGTCCACATTTAAATGGATCCAAAAAATAGGATCCGGATCAAATGGATAGAGATCTTTATGAAATTCTAAATATTCTTTATCAGAAGTATCAGATGGGTTTTTCAGCCATAGAGGGTCTTTGTTGTTTATGTGCTTATCATTTAAATAGATTGGATAAGAAAAAAATGGGCAGTATTTTAGGAGAATAGTTTTAACGTTTTCTTCATCTAAAGCATCTAAATTGTCTTTTTCAATAAAGAGCTTTATTTCGCAGCCCCTTTTTACTTTATCAGTTTTTTCAATTGTATATTTAGATGAACCATCAGATGTCCATAAAACGCTATCTTCTTTTTTATTATGAGATTGAGTTTTTATTTGAACTTTTTCACTAACCATAAAAGCTGAGTAAAAACCAAGGCCAAAATGACCTATAATTTGATCTTTTTGATCTCCAGATTCATATTTCTTTAAAAAATCTTCTGCACCTGAAAAAGCTATTTGAGAGATGTATTTTTCAACTTCATCAAAACTCATTCCTATGCCATTATCTATAATGGTAAGAGTGTTTTCTTTTTTATCTATTTTGATGTCTATTCTAAGATCTTTCTCTTTGGAATCAATGATCTTTAGTTTGGATAGAGCATCAGAGCTATTCGATACGAGCTCTCTTAGAAAAATGTCTTTTTCAGAATAAAGCCATTTTTTAATAATTGGTAATATGTTTTCACTATGTATTGCTAAATCTTTTTCCATAAAATCCTTAAAATAATTTTGATAAATTAATAATTCCACTTTGTTGCAAGATTATTATTAATATTGCAATGGGAGCCACATATCTTACTAAAAAAAACCAGGTATGCATGAGTTTGGGAATAGTTGTTCCTTTTGAAAATTCTTCTTTTGAAAAGGCTTTTTTCATAGCAAAACTAATAAATAATACTGTAAAAAATGCAGAAAGTGGCATTAGCCAATCAGCTGTAAGATCATTGAGAGTTTCAAAAAAATCTTTATTATAAATCGTTTTCCAGTTTTTAAATAAACTCCCAGATCCAGAGAGTGCTGTTGGAATTCCAAATAAAAAAGTTACAAAGCTTGATATAAGTACAGCCTTCTTTCTAGACCAATTAAAAACTTCTATTAAGTTAGATACCAAAACCTCTAAAATGGAGATAGTAGAGGTTAGAGTTGCAAAAATAAACAATACAAAAAATATCGTTGATAAAACTAAGGTGCCTGGAAGTTTAGAAAATAAAACTGGAAGTGTTTGAAAAACGAGTCCTGGACCCGCTTCAGGCTCAAATCCAAATGTAAAAACTATCGGAAAGATCATTAAAGCAGAAAGCAAAGATACTGAAACTGATACTCCTCCAATTATTAAGCTAGTTTTTGGAATATCTTCTGATGATTTCATATAACTACCATACGTCAAGATTATCCCAAGACCAACAGATAGAGTGAAAAGAGCCATTCCTAGAGCAGATAATATAGAGCCTGCATTAAGCTTTGAAAAATCAGGATATAATATAAATTTAGCAGCCTCTTTAAAACCTGGAAGAGTGGTTGAATAAATAAAAAGTCCAATAAGTATTGCAAAAAGAGCAGGCATTAACATCTTAGACCAATATTCAATACCTTTTTTTATTCCTCCATATACAACTCCAGCTGTCATAAGCATGAAAATAAATAACCAAAATATATTTATATCTCCAGATATATATACAGTATTGAAAATAGCTTTGATTTGATCAGGAGTTTTTCCTGCTGTGAAATTGCTAAGGGACATCAAGGCATAGTTTATACCCCACCCAGATACTACAGAGTAATATGATAAAATTATAAATGAGGTTAATAGGTTTAACCAACCGAGTAATTTCCAATGTGTAGATCCATGCGATAGCTCAGTATATGCTCCAACTGCTCCTTTTTGAGCGGCTCTACCAATGATCAACTCTCCTATAAAAGCAGGTATTCCAATTATAAGTGTAAAAAATAAATATAATAATACAAATGCACCACCACCGTTTTGTCCAGCGATATAAGGAAAGCGCCATAGACTACCAAGACCTATTGCAGATCCCGCTGTAGCCATTATAAATCCAAGCTTGGATCCCCAATGTTCTCTTTGTTGTTTCATAAAACCTTTTGATGTTCAATAACATAAAATATTTATCTTCAAAGGATACCAAATAGAAGTAAAAAATTCAAAAATTAAATTCTTTTTCTTCGGCATTTTGAGATGTTTATAAAATAGGGATGCAAAAAATGATTTGAATAAAGCCTTTTTTTATCATTTTTTGAGTAAAAAAGTTTTTTAGAAAACAAAAATGACAAAATAGCCGTGTTTCTTAAAATTTAAGTAACTAAAATACAGCTGCTTGAGAAGTCAACCTGCTCAAAACGAACATTTGTCACTTTTGAGCAGGTTCATTTGACATAAATGGTATGCTTATTTTAATATGGGTGTATGAAACCTTTTGTTGGAAGAGAAAACGAACTTAAAAGACTTGAAGAGCTCTTGAGATTTGATAAGGCTTGCCTTGCAATTATCAAGGGAAGACGAAGAATAGGAAAAAGCCGTCTAGCTGAAGAGTTTGGTAAAGGTAAAATTTTTTTATCATTTAGTGGATTAGCGCCAGTTAAAGGTGTATCTGCGCAAGATCAGAAGAATGCTTTTGCAAAACAACTATCAACATTATTTTCCATGCCTTCTTTTACTTTTACAGATTGGAGTGATGGTTTTGCTCATTTATCAAAATATTTAACAAAAGATCCAACTATAATTCTTTTTGATGAAATTTCATGGTTAGGATCTAAAGATCCTACATTTATATCTAAATTGAAAGTTTGGTGGGATCTTGTTTTAAATAACCATCCAAATGTTGTGCTTATATTATGTGGTTCAGTATCTACGTGGATTGATAAAAATATCATTAATAGTACAGCTTTTTTTGGAAGAATATCACTTTATTTAGAATTAACAGAATTATCGATTCCTCTATGTAAAAAATTATTAAATTTAAAAGGATTTAAAGGTTCTGATAATGATTTGTTTAAAATAATTAATGTAACAGGAGGGATTCCTTGGTATATTGAGCAAATTAATCCTCATCAAAGTGCTGATGAAAATATCAAAAGGCTTTGTTTTGAAAAAAATGGCCTTTTAGTTAATGAGTTCAATCGAATTTTTAATGATCTTTTTAGTTCTCGCTCAGAAATTTACATGAAGATAATTAAAAGTTTAAGCCACGGAATGAAAAGTAGAGTGCTAATTCGAAAAGCAATTTCATATCCTTCAAGTGGTACATTAAGTCAGTATTTAAATGCTCTTGAAGTTTGTGGGTTTGTAACAAAGCATCCAAACTGGTCATTAAAACAGGGAAAGGCTGGCAAATCAATCTTATATCGTCTTTCAGATAACTATCTTCGTTTTTATATTCATTATATCGAACCTAATCTTTCAAAAATTAAGCAGGAAATGTTTTTAGATGTTCCTCTTTCTAGTTTGCCGGGATGGGAACCAATGTTGGGTTTTCAATTAGAAAATATTTTATTAAAAAATAGAAAGCTAATTTATAAGGCTCTTGGGATACACCCTCAAGATGTTGCTATAGACAACCCTTATATGCAAAAATCAACTAAGCGAAAAAACGGATGTCAAATTGATTATTTGATACAGATGCGTTCAAACACTCTTTATGTATGCGAAGTAAAAATGCGTCGACGTGAAATAGGCCTTGAAGTTATTGATGAAATGAAATCAAAAATATCGTCTCTTGCTTTGCCAAAGGGTTTTGGGATAGCGCCCGTATTATTGCATTTAGGGCCTGTTTCAGATGCTCTTTTGAGCAGTAATTATTTTTATAGAATTATTGATATTGCTGATTTGTGAGACGATTTTAATCAATATCGCAGATGCTTTCAGAGTGAGTTCCTGTACTTTGATCAGATAGATAAAGTTTATACAACAATTGGAACAAAATCTCCTGCGGTTATAATGTAATCTTTTAAATTCCGATAATCAAAAGATCAATACAAAATCAGAGACGAATTATAGCGTTGAGGTTTGCTGTTCACTATAAAGTGAACAGTTCATTATTAGTATAAGTTTTAAATAGTAGTTAGATGCAAATGATAGAAGAAAGAAGATGAAATCAAAAAGATCTTCTCTTTTTTAATGTTTTTTAAGTTTATTCTTGTTAAATCAAAATTAAATATTTAATCTTAGAAAAAAAAGGATATTGAAAAATGCTTATATATGCCTCTCAATTAAATCCAACAATTGGAAACCTCTCACACAATACTGGAAAGATTTTAAATGCAATTGAAAAAGCTAGGCTTGAAAAAGCTGAAATAGTAGTGTTTCCAGAAAGTGCGATATCTGGCTATCCTCCAGAGGATCTTTTATTATATGATGATTTTATTGATCAAATGCAAACTGAGCTTGATAAAATAATTGAAGCTTCAAAAGATCTATTTATTGTTGTTGGCACTATTAGAAGAAATAAAGAAAAAAAGGGTAATCCTCTTTTTAATAGCGCTGCTGTAATTTATGATAAAAAACTTTTAGGATATAAAGATAAATCACTTCTTCCAACCTACGATGTTTTTGTTGAAAAAAGATATTTTGAGCCGGGTGCAGATCAAAAAGCATTCGATTTTAAAGGGAAAAAAATTGGAGTTTTAATTTGTGAAGATGTTTGGTCTCATAGTGAGAACGTTTATAAAAAATATGAAAAAGATCCTGTAGAAGAGATGAAAAAATTAAAACCGGATCTTTTAATTAATATTGCAGCCTCTCCTTATTGCTATCAAAAAAAAGATCTTAGAGTAGAAGTTTTTTCAAAAGTTTCGAAAATACTTGCTTGCCCTCAAGTTATGTGTAATCAAGTTGGTGCTAATGATCAATTAGTGTTTGATGGTTATAGCATGTATTTTAATAAAGAAGGCTCTGTGGTTAATGTTGCTAAAGGGTTTGTAGAAGATCATTTGCTTATCGATACTGAAAAAGAAGCGCCTTTATTTTCTTATAAGGTTGATCCTTTGCAAGATCTCTATAGCGCTCTTATTTTAGGAGTAAAAGACTATTTTAGAAAGTTGCATCTTTCTAAAGCTTTGATTGGTCTCTCAGGTGGTATAGATTCAGCTTTAGTTTTATGTATAGCTGTAGATGCTCTAGGCCCTCATAATGTTTTAGCTCTAAATATGCCATCTAGGTTTTCTTCCGTCTCTTCTTTTGAAGATGCGAATTTTTTAGCTGCAAATTTAAGAGTAGAGCTAATGGACATTCCAATTGATCATATGTATCAACAATATTTGGATCTTCTAAGCCCTGTTTTTCAAGGGAAATCTTTTGATACTACAGAAGAGAATTTACAAGCTAGGATTAGAGGAATGATACTGATGGCGATTTCTAATAAATTAGAATATATAGTTTTATCAACAGGAAATAAATCTGAAATGGCAATGGGATATGTAACTCTTTATGGTGATATGTGTGGGGGTCTTGGAGTTTTAAATGATGTAACTAAAACTTTAGTCTATGAGTTAGCTAAATGGATAAATAGAAAAAAAGAGATAATTCCAAATAATACTATAAAAAAAGATCCCTCTGCAGAGCTAAAAGCTGATCAAAAAGATCAAGATACTCTGCCTCCTTATTCAATAGTCGATAAAGTAATAGATGGATATGTCGAAGATCATCTAAGTTATGATGAAATAGTTAAAAAATACAAAATCGATAAAATTCTTGTAAAAGAGTTAATAGAAAGAATTCATAAAGCTGAATATAAAAGAAGACAAGGTCCTCCAGGTATAAGAGTTAGTAAGAAAGCGTTTTCAAAAGGTAGATTTTTCCCAATCGTTCAAGCTTGGATTCCTTAAATAAAAATTAAATATTTAATTTTATAAAAATTTAAATTACTATTTTGTTTATTGACAAATATAAATTGTAGGAGAGATTTGTGGCAAAAAGTGGATTAAAAAAGGAGATAGGGTTTTTTACTCTTTTATCGATTGGCGTCGGTGGAATATTAGGTTCAGGAATTTTTGGAATGCCAGCTATTATGGCAGCGGTCGCAGGCCCTGCTCTTATTTTAGCAATACTTATTTCAGGAATAATTACTTTTTTCTTAGGAATTGCTTATGCCGAATTAGGCTCTGCTTTTCCTATATCTGGAGGCCCATACTCACTTCCAAAATTAGCACTTGGAAATATGGGTGGATTTTTGATGGGATGGGGATATTTTTTATATCTCTTTATTGGAACAGCAGCTGTTATAGATATTTTTGTTGTCTATTTAGGGTTTTATGTTCCAAATCTTGCTCATGGAGGCACTTTAACTCCATTAGGAATTCTAGTTGCTCTTATAGCCCTATGGGCGTTTACTTTAATTAATGTTTTTGGAGTGAAATGGGGAGGGCTTTATAGTGTTGTTACTACAGTTGGTAAGTTAATACCTCTAGCTATTTTCTTCCTAGTTGGCCTTTCTTTTGTTCAGGGCCATAATTTTACACCATTTATTCCATTTGGTTTTACGGGAGTAACTCTAGGTGTCGCTCTATTTTTCTGGTCTTTTACTGGCTTTGAAGCAATTGTAATGCCAACTGAAGAAGTAAAAAATCCAGCTAAAACCATTCCTTGGGCAATGATATTAACTATCATTATTGTTTTAGTGGTTTATACTTTGCTCGCTTTTGTATTTCTTGGAATGATTGATTGGAAAGGTCTTGGTATTAATGCTGGAGACTGGAAAAGAATAGGAGAGCTAACATCTCCATTTGCAGATGTTGCAATTGGAATAGGGCTTCCATGGCTAGCGGCTATTGCTACTATAGGTGCGATAATAGCAACAGCTGGAGCTGGAGGTAGCTGGGTTTTGATTCAAGCAAGACTTCCGTTTGCTATGGCAAGAGATAAACTTTTTTGGAAACCCATGGCAAATGTTAATAAAAAATATGGAACTCCAATAGCTTCACTTATTTTTACCTCTGTTTTAACAAGTATTATTATGATTGCTATTCCAAATTTTGCATCAGTTGCTTTAATTGCATCTGTAACAGGTGTTGTGCCATATGCGGCAGCTGTGTTAGCTGTAAAAATACTTAGAAAAACAAAACCAAATGTAAAAAGACCATTTAGATTACCAATGGTAAATTTAGTTACAATCATTGGTTTTGTTTTAGCTACCTTTGTGATTTATTGGGCAACCTGGCCGTGGTCACTCGTTGGTGTAATGCTTATGCTTACAGGTTTCATAGCTTTTATTTTTGTGAATAAAAAATGGGAGATCAAAAGAAACCTTTGGCTTATTGCTTATCTTCTCGGTATCGTGATCATATCATATCTTGGAGATCCATCTTTGATGTTTAATAACTTTTTACCTATAGATCCTTTGGGTTATTTAAAACTACCCTATGATTTGATAGTTCTTAGTGTTTTTGCAATTCTTATTTATCTCTGGGCATATAACGAGAATAAAAAATACAAAGAAAAATCTAAAAAGTGAAAAGAAAAAAACAATTTTATTAAGATAATATAAGAAAACAGCTCTTTTAAAAATAAAAGAGCTGTTTATTCTAGCAATATTTCCAATAATTATTTATATAGAAAATTAAAGATAAGTATAAATTTTAAGGTATTAAAATGAATGGAAAAATAAGAGCTGAGTGGAACTCTCTTAAAAAGGTGGTGATTCACAGGCCTGGAATGGAGATGTTTTTTGGTCTCATGTCTCCATATAGTTCACTTTATGAAAGAGCTTTTTCAAGATCAGGAGCTAGAAGAGAGCATGAAGCTTTAGAGACTATTTTAAAAACAGAATTTGGAGTAGATGTAATAAGACTAAAACAAGCAACTCTTCACACAGCATCTAAAGTTCCGATAGTTAAAAGAGAGCTTATTAATTTAGCAAGAGAGACTTTGGACTATACTGGCGATGCTGGAGCTATCGCTAGAGCTAAAGAAGAGTTTGAAGAAAATATTAAATATCTGGATCTTGCCCATTTTTTTAATATTTTAATAATTAATCCATCCCTAAATTTTGTTGTTCAAAAGGGAACTAGAAATGTTCAATTAAATATCACCAAAAGACAACCGCTTGCTAATTTATATTTCATGAGAGATCAACAATTTGTAACAGATAGTGGAATAATTTTATGTAGGCTTGCAAAACCTGCAAGAAGAAGAGAAACTATTGTTACAAAATTCTTTTGGGAGCAAGTTATGGGCCTTTCTTTACATCATGAAATCGAAGAGCCCGGAACTATTGAAGGGGGAGAATTTATTCCAATGGGGAAATTTGCACTCGTAGGACAAGGAGATAGAACAAACAGAGATGCTATAGAACAATTGCTTAAATTGGAATTTGAGTTTGAAGAGTTAGCTGTAGTGCATCAGCCAATGCATCCGCTTGTTCCGGCTGATAAGCCGGATCCTATGATTAATATGCATTTAGATACATATTTTAATGTTGCTTCATCAAGAGTTGTAGTTGGTTGTGAGATGCTTATTAAAGAGGCTAAAGTTGAGATTTTTCATAATGAAGGTATGGGCAATTTTAAAAAAGATCCAAAGGAAACTAATTTATATGATTATATCAAATCTAAGGGATTTGAAGTTATCAATATTACAACCTTAGAACAGATGAGCTACGCATCTAACTTTTTATGTATAAAAGATGGAAATATTTTAGCAGTAGAGTCTGAAAGAAACGTTAAAAATGTTATAGATAACGTAAAAAGAAGTGCTAAAGATGATCCAAAACGTTATGAAAAACTCTTAGATCATATTAAAGCAGATTATGAATTTTTGAAAAATGAAGGACAATTTTTCCCTCATAAAAAAGATGTTTATAAAATGGGACT
>JAAKFW010000038.1 GCA_011064905.1 Candidatus Anoxychlamydiales bacterium
CTGGGCTTTGTCTGAAGAAAGAGATGATTTTAGCTTACATATTTCATTTCTGAAATTTAGTTCGAATGTAACTGTAGGAATTGTCTTAACACTCATTTTATCTTCTCCTTTGTATCCTCTCCTGATTACAGTTATATTATAACTGATTGTTAAGTTTTTGTAAAGAAAAATCTTTATTCTTTGTTTTTTTGATTTAACGTGTATATAGCTTATACTTAGATCTTTATATTTCCATTTTAGTCTTTTAAAAAAAATACTAAAAAAAGTGAAAAAATATCTTGAATATAATTTTATTATGAGTAAACTTAACCTCTTTATTTTAGACCAATTACGTTGATGAAAAAAAACACTAAACTCAATGAACTAGCTGACGCGATCGAACGAATTAAAAATCAAAAAAAAGTAGATTCTACAGCTGTAAACAAGCTAAAACATGAGCTTGACGAAGAAGAAAAAATCTCTAGAAATTACCTTCAAATCACTCAAAATGGCATCTTTGTAAAAAGTATAAAAAAAGCTATTCGTTGGAATAAAAAAGTTATAGATCTAAAGCATGAATTGAATGTTCTATTAAAGTAGGTTTTTTCAAATTTTTTGATTATCGATCTTCTGTTAAAAATATCTTTCTAGGTTTAGACCCAACTTGAGGGCCAATTATCCTATTCTCTTCTAATTCATCCATGATAGAAGCTGCTCTAGCATAGCCTATTTTTAATTTTCTTTGTAGAAATGTTGTCGATGCATTTCTAGTGGACATTACTATGTTTAAAGCTTGATCATATAGGGCATCTTTTGCATTTGTAGATTGCAAGTCTTCTTGCCGAGCCATTGCATCAAAAGAGGGGATTAAATAGTTTGGAGGGTATTTAGCGCATATGAAATCTATAACTTTATTGATATCTTCGTCTCTAATAAAAGCGCCTTGCGCCCTGATTAATTGAGAAGAGCCAGGTGGAGAAAATAATAGATCTCCATTACCAAGTAACGATTCTGCTCCAACTTCATCTAGAATTATTTGAGAGTTAATTCTAGAGGAGACTTTAAAGGCTATACGAGAGGGGAAGTTAGCTTTAATAATACCTGTTATTACTTCTCTAGATGGTCTTTGAGTAGCTAATATCAAATGTATCCCTACAGCTCTTGCCATTTGAGCTATTCTAGCAATAGGAGTCTCTAAATCAGCAGATGATACCATCATAAGATCAGCAAATTCATCAAATATTGCTACAATTAAGGGCATTTTCTCAGGTATTTCAATATCTAGTTCTTTTTCTTTTTTTGTCATTTTTCTCATGTTGAAAGCTGTAACATTTCTAAGACCTAAATGTTTTAAGATATCGTATCTTGAATTCATCTCTTTTACAAGCCATTGAAGAGCTGCATATGCTCCATGAGCTTCTGTTATTACTGGAGCTAACATATGGGGCAAATTAGAGTATTGAGTGAGCTCAACTTTTTTAGGGTCTACCATAAGTAGTTTTACATTTTCTGGAGATGAGTTCATTAAAACGGACATTACGAGCGTATTTATACATACAGATTTTCCAGAGCCGGTAGCTCCAGCTATTAGAAGGTGTGGCATCTTTGTTAAATCAGCATTTACATACTCGCCTGTGACTGTTTTACCTAAAAGTATAGGGATAGTTTTTGTTGAAGATTCATTTTGGTAGTTAATTATCATCTCTTTTAAAGAGACTTCTTGTGGATATAAAGAGGGCACTTCTATGCCAACTGCTGCTTTTCCTGGAATAGGGGCTATTATTCTAATGGATTTTGCTTGAAGGTTTAGAGCGATATCGTTTTCTAAAGATTTTATTTTTTGTACTTTTACACCAATAGATGGATGGACTTCAAATGAAGTGATTGTAGGACCACAATTTATCTCTCCAACCTTTGCTATTATCCCAAAGTTTTTTAGAGTCTCTTCTAAAACTTCAGCTTGTTTTTTTAACTCCTTTTTAATAGTCGGATGATCGATTTTAGCAGGGTCTGTTAAAAGATCAAAAGATGGTAAATTATATGGGTTTTTTAGTTTGTCTAAGAAAGTTGGTTTTTTATACTCTAAATCACTTATTTTTGTGTTTATTTTAATGTTTTTCTCTTTAATGTTTGTGTCATCTGATTTTGGGATTATTTTATCGGAGTGAATAATAGGGGTAGCTTCTTTTATTTTAACTTGAGCTAAAGGAATTTTTTTCTTTAGTTTTTTTCGCTCTCTCATTTGAGAGATTTTCTCGAAGATAAAAATAATGAGTCTTTTTAAAACTTTTCTTTTTTTAGCTTTTGACTTTTTTATAAATGCTTTTTTTGTATTTGAAATAATATTAATCCCAGTAAATAACAAAAAAGAGATTAAAGCAGATGTTGAAAAAATTAGTGTTGAGCCGGTAGAGCTTAAGGTCTTTTGTAAGTTAAGAAATGGAAGATCTTTATAGATAAAATGAAATATCAATCCACCTAAAAAATGTCTATTCTCTACATGAGGATAAGGCGTGTACTTATATATTTGAGAAGTAAATATCTTTGAATTATATGCATTCATTAAATGAGGGTATTTATCTGCATAAATACTAAGTAAAAAACAAACAGAGATCAAAAATGTAAAAAAACTAATGGTTTTGAAAATGAAATTATCCAAATTTTTATCAGATATATATTTAATTCCTAGCCATCCTAAATATAGGGGAAGTAGAAATGAAGCAAACCCAAAAAGATAATAACAAAAATAAGCTGACCAATAGCCTAAAGATCCTAGCCAATTCAAATTTGGAGTGTCTTTTATAAAACTAAGAAGTGATAAAAATAGAAGTAGAGTTAAAGATAATATCAAAAGCCCTCTAGCTTCAAAATTTTTTTTCTTTTTTTTAGAGGATGGTTTTAGCTTTGGTTTACGTTTTTTTTTAACTGACTTGCTCATGTTTTTAGTTTATAACATTTAAGAAAATAAAACTAAAGATAGCTAAGCAAAATAAATAAATTGCAAAAGGCCTTAATTTTCTATGGGTGTCAATAGAAAATATGTATCTAATTGCGAAAATTCCCACTAAAAAAGATGCTAAAAATCCTATTACATAAGAAGAAATAGGTAAATTGAAGCTAACCTCTTTTTTTAACAAATGCTTAAAACTCTCTAAAAATGAACCTCCCAAAATTGTGGGAATAGCTAACAAAAATGAAAATCTTATAGCTTCAGAAATTTTCCAACCTCTAAAATAAGCAGAAGATATTGTAAAAGCGCTTCTAGATATCCCCGGAATTAAAGCAAAAGCTTGCATTAGTCCAACGAAAAGAACATCTTTGATTTTTCTTCTGTGAGTTAGAGGGTCTATCTCTTTGATTTTTATTTTAGAAGATACAAACAAAACTAAAGCTGTAAAAAGTAAAAAAAAAGGGAGAAAATACGTTTGAGAGAAAAAATCTCTTAAAGGTTTTAAAAGAAAATAAAAAGGAAAAAGTGGAAGCAAAGCAAAAACAAAAAGTAGAGCTTTTTTTTTGTCTTTTAAAATAGCTACAATCTCTTTTCTTAAAAATATAATACTCGCTATTAGAGTTCCTAGATGACACATCAAATCAAACAAATATAGATCGTTCAAAACATCTGATTTAAAAAAAAGTTTTGCAAGTTTTAGATGAGCAGAAGATGAAACAGGAAAAAATTCAGATACTCCCTGGATAATACCGAGTAGTAAAGATTCAAAAAAGTGCAAAAGACCTTACTTATTAGAGCTAAATGTTTAAAAAACTGGGCGAACGACGGGACTCGAACCCGCGACATCCGGAATCACAATCCGACGCTCTAACCAACTGAGCTACGATCGCCATAAAAATCTTATATATTTTTATAAAAATAGTATTAAAAGTCAAATTATTCTAAACAGATACTATCCAATAAATTAATGTAATTTTTTTTAGAAAATGGAAATTAAAAGGCATTTAAGAAAATTTTTCCTTTCTTGGATGTTTTTCTACAAATTTTACAATAGCTAAAGGTAAATTATTGAAAATTGTATTTTCAGTAACATATTCATCTATAGATTTATCTTTGATGCTTTGTTCAGAATAATAAGGTAAAAGATCTTTTAAATATATATTGCAAATAAGATCCACTAGCCTTTCTTTTTCCCAATAACTTAGATTGTATGTCTTAACAATTTTTTTATCAACTCCAACATGAACCATCTCATGAATAATTACTGAATAACAAGGTGCAGCTCTTTTTAAACCTGTAGGGGCTACTACATATGTTATTTGTTTTTTTTCTGAATTGTAACGTATGTTTGAGCCACTCAATGATAAAACAATTTCATACTTCTTAAATATTTCAAAACCCCATTTTTTGTTTAAAACTTGAAGTTTTGCTGCTGCTTTTTCCAAAATATTTTGACATAAATAAATCTCTTTAAAATCGTTTAAATAGGCAGATATATGATGAATGTCATTGTAAAAAATAGATTTATAAAACTGCTCATCTGTTGAAAGAAATTCTGGATTATCATATAGCATTTTTGTATTAACATTTTGTGGTATGGTTATTGGATATCCATTTTCTGTAAATTTTTTAAGGTTCATAATATAATACTTAAAATCATTAAAACCTTCTTTTTTAGATTCAGGTCTAATAGTAATTCTATCATTTTCATCTTGCTTTTTTTTAATTGGGTTGCTCCAATTGCCATCTAAAATTATTGGGGTTTGTGGAAATTGTAATTTAGACAGTATGAATTGATGTATTTTTTTTTCCCTTTGTAATTTTAATAGAGCTGAAAATACTTCTGTTGCTTTTTTGGCAGAATTATCCAGTTCTTTTTTTTCGGACGCCGGAAACATTCGATCGAAAGTTTCTCTGGGCATTCCAGGTCGAGGAGGAGTCGTAGGAGTCATTTTTTTTTACTTAAATTAATTGTTTATAAAAAGTTTAATTGGCATATTATAAAGTATGTATTAATTTAATTTCAATATTAATTATAGATAATTGCAATATTTAGGAGTGGTTTCAGGGGAATCCATAATTTTAAAATAATATCTTAGTATTAAAAAAGAAATTGTAATTATAGCTATATAGATAATCACAAACTCAAATGAAAGATTTTTATATCTTATATAAAACTCTATTTTAGCAGGAGGGTAAGTGATTAATTTTAAAATAAATTTTGTAAAATATGTATTTATATAATTTATAAAACCTCCAAGAGGAGGAAGTGTAAAATGAAAAATAAATCCAAAAATAACTAAAACCATTGAGATCCCTACTAAAAAGGGGATAAACAAATTATAAATAAAACTAAGACATGAGAGTTTATGAAAATGATACAAAATAACTGGTAGTATAAAAATATTTACAGCGATCAATAACGAGACTCCTTCTCTAATATATGTAAGAAGTCTATAGCCAATTTTAGATTGTATGTTTAAATCATCAATCTCATCTACATCTCTTTTTTTTAATACTTTAGAGATAGCTTTAGATATTGATGGAAATGCTAAAAGTATTGCAAATGTACTTAAATAGCTTAATTGAAACCCAAGTTTTAAAATGTTTATTGGATCTATTAGAAGCATCACAATTAAGCTTATGCCAAGTGCATTTAGGGCAAAATACCTTCTATTGGCAATCGATGCAAAAAGAGCTATCTGAATCATCATAAATGCTCTTTGAACAGAGACGATAGGTCCTATAAATAAAAAATACAAGCTTACCAAAAATAGTAAAATGTAAATAACAAGTTTTTTTGGAAAAAAAATATTTAAAAAATATGAAAAAAATAGAGTAAATATTCCAAAATGGAATCCCGATATTGCTAAAACATGTTGCAGTCCAATTTTCGAAAAACTAAAAGCTAAAAATTTTGAAGTGTTTTCTCCTGTTATTAAAGTGTGTAAAAAGTTAGCTGAGCTTTTATCAAAAATAGATTTTTTTAGAAATTTTTCAAAGTTTTTTTTAAGGTAAAATCTTTGATGAGCAAAATTTGTAATTGGCTTAACTTTTTTTAAATTATTTGTGTGAAATTGAAATTGAAAGTTCTCTTTAGGTATTAGAGTTCCTTTTACTTTATATAGGGCATTTGCTTGGGATTTTTTTTTAGAAAAAATAGATGTTTTTATATTTTTTATAGTTTTTTTATTATCTGATTTGAATGTTTTTAAAGTGCCGGAGTAGATGTAGTATCGTCTGTTAAAGCTAAAACTTTCTTTTATTGAAGAAATTTTAAAATAGCCAACTCCATTAACAGGCTCTTTTATTTTTTTGATATCGCTATAAAAAAATAGAGAGTATGCAAAAGCAAAAAAATAAAAAAAAGCTGTCAAAAAAAGTTTTGTTTTATCTTTTAATCCGAAGACTAAAAGCAGAAAAATTAATATCGAAATCAGATACAAAAAAAAACTATCCAAAAGATAACATGAGAGCCCTAATAAAAAAAACAGGGCATATAAAAGCGATGGATAAAAATAAAAAAAATCAGCTAAAAATTGAAAATTTTTCATTTTTTAAAAAAAACTTAGATTGGTGTTTTTAGATAACCCGCCATGCTAACTACCCGGCTCGGTGTTTTGCCATATTCTAAATTATTAGCATAAAATCCTCTATCCCTGTTCATTCCATAAAAATCTATTTGTTCATTATTACTTACTAATTGATAATTTTCTCTATCATCATCTTCTTCTTTCTCTTCTTTTGGATTTGGTAAAAGAGCTGCTTTTTGCATCTTTTCAAATGCTTTTTTCTGTGAATCTTTGTTTAAGGTTCTAAAACAAGAAGCTTTCAATGCTTGAGTTTCTGTGAAAGTATTTTTAGGGTTTGGATCTAAAAGGGATTTTATTACCCAGAAAATGCTTCCCTCTTCTGGATTTTGTAGCTCTTCAATGAGGTTTAGTTTTTCTTTGAAAAAATCAGAGTTACATTGATTTATTCTTTGAGAAAAGGTTTTTGGTTGTTCAAAAAGCTCAAAAGGAAAAACGTTTTTGTAAATTTGTAAAAGAGATACTCCCGCTGCCCAAAGATCTGCTTTTTCTTCTTCAAAAGAAGTCTCAAGTTTATATGTCTTAAGTCTATCAGGAGAAAAATATCTAGAGTCACCATCAATCGTAGTTGTTTGAGGATCGTCATTTTTTTTAGCGCAGCCAAAATCTGTAACATATCCTACGCCATCTTTCATAAAAAGAAGATTATCTGGTTTAATATCTAAATGATTAATTCCTTTTCCATGAATAGTTTTAATGCCTGTTAGAATGTCTTTAGCTATATAGGTGAAAACCTCAAGTGCTAGTTTTCGATCTTTTAAAGAAGAGAGTTTTTGTTGAATAGCAAGGCCATCAGCAATTGCAAGAGGCATAAAATGATAAATAGTATCGTCTAATCTAATAGTATTGTAAATTGGAAGAACATTTTCACCTTTAGCCATTTTTTGAAGATTCGCTTCCTCTTCAGATTTTTTAATTTTATCGTCTCCTTTTATCTTCTTTGCTCCAACATATTCTTTGTTTTTTATACGTTTAGCAACTTTAACCTTTCCAAAATTACCACTTCCGATTGTATGTTTAATTTTATTTTTTCCATCAGGAAAGGGAATTAAATAATTTGTTTGATCATAAATTTCTCTTGCTTCATCTTCATAAATTTTGCTCAGTAGATAATATTTTCCTCCAATTTCTTTATGAGACCTTTTAATAGTAGGGGTCATTTCAAAACTATCACTAGATTCAGAGTGGTCAGATGATATTTGAGATTCAAAAGAGCGTGAAGTATTATTATCTTTTTCAAGATCACTAGGATTTTTTCGTTTTTTAAAGCGATGAAAAATAGCTGCACCTATCCCAAGACAGGATATTATTGGAATTGCAATACCTAATATGATTTTTATCAAATTAGAATTATTTTTTGAGCTATCTATTGTTTCGGGATTTTTAGTGAAAAAGCGAGATGCTCTAGATAAATAGCTTGTAGAAGAGCTAGTAGTTGAGCTTGTTGAAGAGCTGGAGGTACTTGTTAAAGAACTAGAAGTTGAGCTTGTTGAAGTGGATGAGGTGCTTGTTAAAGTGCTGGAGGTACTTGAAACAAATATTGATTCAAAAAGTTGTCCTGCTATATCGTATGCATCTCCAACTGGTAAATAATAGCTGCCCCAAGTAACAACAAATGAATTAGCATCTACAGCCGCAACTGCAGGAAAATCTTGAGAACTAGCCCAATAAGTATTAATCTGAAACTCTGAGCCGGCCGTTGAGCCATCTTGATTATATATCTGCCCATATATACCCTCATACTCTCCATCTTGAGCCCAGCTTTGCCAAACAACAATAAATGTGGAGCTGTTTAGGCGTGCAACTGATGGATATTTTTGATCACTAGTCCAATAGGTATTAACCTGAAACTCGGATCCTCTTTTTGATCCGTCTTGATTAAATATCTGTGCAAATATTCCATATCCATCCCCATCTTGTCCCAATAAACTTTGCCAAGCAACAACAAAGCCATCGTCTAAAGCAGCAACTGAAGGACATTCTTGATTACTTATTACATAGGTATTAACCTGAAGCTCAGATCCGACTTTTGAGCCGCTTGGACTTAATACCTGTCCATATATACCATATCTACTACCATCCTGACCGTTGCTTTCCCAAACAGCAACAGAATTGCCATTGGTTAGAAGCGCATTTGAAGGATTTAATTGATTGCCCTCTGTATAAGAATTAACATGAACCTCAGATCCGCTTTTAGATCCATCATAATTAAATATCTGTCCGTATATTCCATAACTTGATTCCTGATTGGAGTCGTCTTCATAAATAATAAAAAATTTGTCGTTACCCAAATCTATAACTGAAGGTTTTCTTTGGCCTCTATATACATAAGCAGTAACAAGAAACTCATTGCCGCTCTTTGAGCCGTCCGGGTTATGTATCTGAGCAAATACTCCATCAACCCACCCATCTTGATCTCTGCTTTGCCAAGAAACGACAAATTTGTTGTTACTTAAAGCTGCAATTGAAGCATATGATTGAGAATTAGGTGTAAAGGTATTGCTCTGAAATTCTCGGCCAATTTTCGTTCCGTTTGGTGTACATACTTGTCCATATACACCACTATAAGATCCATCCTGGTGATTGCTCTGCCAAATATAAACAACATTGCCGTTGGGTAAAACATCAATTGAAGGTAACAATTGGTTGATAGTTGTATAATTATTAACCATAAACTCTTCGCCAATCTTTACAGCGTTTATCTCTCTTCTTTTTTCAAGGGAATTTATATCATCGATTTTTTCTACTTTTTTGTTTTGCTGAATTGAAGCAGGGAAATAAGTTTCAAGTAAAGCTTTAGCTTCTTTTTCAGCTTTATCAAAGATATTTTTAGTTAATAATGATCTTCTCGGGCTTTCTTGAGAGTTTTGAAGTTCTTTTAAAACTTGACCTAAAGGAGTTTTTATTCCAAAAACTCTAGATTGAGTTTTATCTCTTACAATATTTAAAAAATATGAATCTTCATCATTAAGAGTTTTATCTACTAATTTTTCTATGTTGGATGTTGTCGTGGTCTTGTATTCTTTATGTATTTTATTAAAATGGTTTTTAAAAGATTCATGGGGATCAATTGGATTTTTATATCCAGATTCAAACATTGAATCTTTAGAGAAGCTCCTTACTGATAAAGGCATTGTTGGTGGAGTTGTAATTTGAGCCGATGGGACATCTATTGCTGACATAAAAACCTTTCTGTTAAATATTAAAAATATTCATAGCATTATATGAATATCATTTTTAAATACAATGAAAATTTAAGTAGAAGGATCTTGTTACGGATTATGAATTTCTTACGTAGATGAAAGCTTTAGCCATCTCTTTTTCGATCAATCCATTTTCTTAAAATTATATAGGTTTTGATTGTATTGTTAGCTCTTTGGGTTGCTTATGTTTCCCAAGTTCATTGCTTTGCGTGGCGTTATAACTTAAACTTTTTTTTATTTTCAAAGGAAGTTTTGTTGTCAGGTTTTATAGAAAGCTGCTAGAATATCTTTTTTTGCTTTAATGAAGAAATGCGTTTTAGAACCTAACTGAAGATGGTTTAGTCAATCACCCCTCCCTAAAGGAAGGGGCTTGAACCGTGAGGATCAGGGGTAACAGGTTGACCAGAAGACAAACAAAGGAGTTTTTTTAATGTTTGTAAACGTTAAGACAGAGAAAAGACAACAGACCAACGAGTGCCACCTCAGC
>JAAKFW010000039.1 GCA_011064905.1 Candidatus Anoxychlamydiales bacterium
TAAAAACTTAGCTCAAGACACAATATACATTGTTAGAGCTCCTTTTTTTGCTATAGCTTTGCAATTTGCTTCTCTTTTTATTTTAGTCTCTCCAAATAGGGCTAGAAAAGCTATTGCTAAAATTGAGAAAAGCTGGAACTACAATATGGGACTTTCTTACCATTATAGAAATAATAAAGGATTTAAGGAAAACTCACTTTTAAGCGCTCTGTTTAATACTCTCTTAGATAGAAAAGAAGACGTAGTTTTTTATTTAGCTCCTTGTTTTCAGCCAGGTTCGTTAAATGATAAACATATTATCTATCCTTTAGCTACCGACATTAAAAAATAACTAGTCGAGCTCTTTGATTTTTCTAACTTCTAAATTGGACTCTGATATAAGAATTTTTTTTCCATCAATTTCTACGATGTATAATAAAGATTTTGGGCTAATTGCTCTTTTTTCTAAGATCTTAATATTTTTTGTTAGATTTGCCTGAGTTAGTCTCACTTTCATCAACCTTCTAAATATCCAAAATGTTAAAAAAATCAAAGCTATTAAGCCGATTAATATCAGTAACATCTTGAAAAATGCAGGCTTATATTCAGTTGTTTCAAAAACAGGATACATATCTTCTTTGTCTCTCTTTGATACTAAAGACTCTTCTATTGGAGTTATATTATCTGAGTAAAGAAAGTTTGGCTGAGTGAATAGAAAAAAGATCGAGAAAATTATTAGAAAATATTTTTTCATGTTAATACCTTTAATTTTTTCTCTAATATACTATTTTGCTTTTTTTATTTTAAGATATAAAAAAAACCTATGTCTATTTCTAGGCATAGGTTTTTCATAAAATGAATGTTTAATCAATCAATTAGTAACCAAAATAGGTTTTTCCGACAAAAATACCTGAGATAACAACAGATATAGCTGCTATTATTTTTGGATTAGCTTTTACCAATTCAACTGTGCGAGTTTTAATTGAAGCTTTGCCTGGAGCTGCATCAGTTGGAGCTGCATCAGTTGGAGCTGCATCAACTGGATCTGATTCTTCTGTTTCGCTTTCTTCAGTTTTTTTAGGTGTTGTTGTAATCCAATTGTAAGCTCCTCTTAGAGCATCCATTATAAGAGCTCCTAACATAGGAACTACTGTAATACATGCAAGAACTTTAAGAGCTGTCATATACCATTTATCCGCTTTTGGAGCTGGTATTAGAGCTTTAGAAAATGATGTATATTTAGGTGCTTCTACATTTGGGTTTTCACTTGTTGTTTCTTCTGTAGTTGTTGCTACAGGTGGTTTTGCAGGTGTTGAACCTGTTACTGGTGATGCTGACATATATTTACCTCTTTTGTTTTAGGCTTTAAAAAATTTAATGTGTAATAGATAATATATTCCTTAATATTTCTTCAAGGTTTTTTTAAGAAAACTTTAAGTTTTCTTTAATTTTCCAAAGATTTACTATCAATGGCCATTCCCATAGCATGAAGACCATTATCTACAAAGATTGTATCTCCAGTTATGGCAGAGGCTAAATCAGATAGTAAAAATGTTGCAACATTTGCAACTTCTTTGGCGTGTAATTCTTTTTGCAGCGGCGCGTTCGCTTTTGAGTAGTTAATCATATTATCGATCATTCCAATAGCTTTTGCTGCTCTACTTTTAAGTGGACCCGCTGATATACAGTTGAGTCTAATTTTAAATTTTCGTCCAACTTCGAATGCTAGTGTTTTTATATCGCTCTCTAAAGCGGCTTTTGCTGTACTCATACCTCCTCCATATCCGGGTATTGCTCTTGTAGAAGCAATATAAGATAAAGCAAGGGCAGCTGAGTTTTTATTCATTATAGGGGCAAAATGTGATAGAAGGCTTATAAAAGAGTAGCTAGACGCACTTAAAGCGGAGAGATACCCTTTTCTTGATGTTTCAAATAGAGATTTAGTGATCTCCGGGGAGTTCGCTAAACTATGTACTAAAATATCGATGTTTCCAAAATCATTTTTAATATTTTCAGCTACTTCTGAAATCGTATAGCGAGCTTGATTTTTATATCTTTTATTTTCTAAAACATCTTTTGGGACATCTTCTGGATAATCAAAAGCGGCATCAATCGGGTATAGTTTTTTATATTCAAATAAAGACCCATCTTTTAATTTTCGAGATGCATCGAATTTTTTATTTTTCCATGACATTTCAAAAATGTTAACAAGTGGAGTCCAGGTGCCAATGATAATTTCAGCTCCAGCTTCAAAGAGAGTTTTAGCTATCTCAAAACCGAAACCTTGATCATCAGCAATGCCGACTATAAATGCTTTTTTGCCCTTTAGGTCTATATTTATCATCAATTTTTTAATTTCTTGATCTATTAAGTGGGGAATATTAACACAGCTTTTGAAATATTTCAAGTAACTTAATAAAAAAGAGTAGTTTTTGTATAAATTAAAGCTAAAAATTTACTTGGATTTCCTGAGATAACCTTCAGCTGTTAAAATTCTGCCCTCTGATAGCTTTGATTCTTTAGGTAGTTTTTCTTTAATAATAGTCTTTTTTTGAACTATTTTTTTTGCTTTAGTTTTTGTGGTTGCAGTTTTTTCCACAGCGGTTTTTGCTGTTATTGTTTTTGAGGCTGTAGGCTCTCGTGTTTTTTTAGCCTTTTTCTTTTTTAATTTTAAAATTTTTTTAAACATATCAGTACACTCCAAGTGGATAAATTATAGGAAAGAAAAATCTAAGTTAATCAATATTTTATTGATTTTTTGTATTATATTTTAATATTGTAGTTATTTATGAGATATTTAAATATTACTTTTTTTAAAAAACATTTCGAGAATCCTTTATTTGAAAAAATAAAAATTTATCTTGTCGTGATAGCAGATCTTTATGAAAGAGAAAAAATTATTAGCTATATCTTAAAAAAGATAAACATTAAAAATTTTAATTTATCGAAATTTTCAAAAGAAAATAAATTATCTAAAATTATAAATGCTTTTCAAAGCCCTTCTCTTTTAGGAGGCGAGCCTTTTGTTATAATTGAAGATATTGAAATATTTTCAAAGCAGGATATTCAAAATTTGAATTCATATTTAAAAGCAAATGACGTGCATTTAATAATTGGAGCTTCTACTAGAGGAGCCTCTTCACTATTATATTCATCTATAGAAAAAAAAGGTCTTGTTTTTGATTTAAGCTTAGAAAAAATCTGGGAAAAAGAAAAAAGAATTGCTAGCTTCGTTTTAGAAAAATGCTTGAAGGCTAATAAAAATATAACATCTTTAGTAATCGAAGCTCTTTTTGAAAGAGTAGGACTCGATCTTGCTCTAGTAGAAAATGAAATAAATAAGTTAATCACTTTTGTTGGACTTAAAAAATCAATAGAGATTGAGGATGTTCAAAGTATTTGTCCAATAAACATCACAGAATCTGTTTGGAAAATAGCTGAAGAGATTGTGTGGGGAAAGATAAATTTTGATAATTTATCTATAGATACGGCTTATTTTCATCTTTTAATATCTGCTATTAGATTTCAGCTTCAATTGGGATGTAAGATGGCATCTATTTTAGAGAGCGGTAAAAAATATGATTTGAGCTCATATTTCCCTAAAATATATCCAAGAGCTCTAGAGAAGAAAAAGCTAATAGCTACAGAGAGAAAAGCCATCTTTTTTAAAGAAGCGATCAAATCTCTTTTTGAAATCGATCTTTTATCCAAAACAATCAACATGAATTTATCTAATCTTTTAGATATATTAAAAACCAAACTTTTATATTTATCTGCATATGACATTAATGCTACTTCCTAATATTTTAGATGAATCAGCTGATATTGATTTATGTTTTCCAAAGGATTTAAAAAATATAATTCTATCTTAAGATGGTCTAATTGCTGAAAATGAAAAAAAATGTGAGGATATCTTTTAAGGTTTTATAGATAGAGAGAGGTTGCAAAAAGTTCCTATAACGCTATTAAATGAGCATATTAAAGAAGGTGAAATTTTAGATTTATTAAAACTAATCGAGAATAAAAAAATCAGTTTAATATTGGATGCAGGGCTCTCTTGTATAATAGATCCTAGATCAAAGCTTGTTATATTTGCTAAAGAAAAAAATATTAAAATTGAGGCTCCATACAGATCCGATAAAATACTCGATTTTTTAATTAAAACTCTTAAAGGCGATACGACTGTATCTTTAGCTATAAATCCTACTTCCTCAGAAGCAAAAGTGATAACAAAAATGATTTATGAGTTTGAAAGCAAAACTTTCAATTGGTAAAAACCCTACAGTTTTTTTATTTGAAGCTTAATTATATTTTTATACATTTTTTTTTAGATGATATCTGAGGCTAAAGTATCATAAAAAAGCAGACCCTTTTTGTTTAGTTTAATTCTGTTTTTATGAAAACTTATAAATTCAGAGGTTTTTAATAGCTCAATTGTTTTTTTTGGGATCTTTCCAATATTTTTTTCAAACTCTGCAATATCTATTCCCTCTACCAATCTTAAATTAATAGCTATAAGCTCATTAATATTGTCTGGATATTTTAAAAATTCTTCAAAATCTATATGAGGCTTTTTTAACTCAAAAGCATCGACATATTTTTGAAAATTTTTAATATTTCGAAATCTTTGGTTTTCAAAATAACTAAAAGCAGATGGGCCAAATCCTAAAAAAGATCGAGCTTTCCAGTAACCAACATTATGAAATGACTCAAATCCTTTTTTTGCAAATGCTGAAATTTCATATCTGTTAAATCCTAGCTTTTCAAACTCTATAACAGCCTCATTTAATAGCTTTAATGACTCTTTTTCATTTGGCAAATACTTTTCTAGAGTAGCTCTATTTTTATAAAAAAAGGTCTCTTTTTCAAAAGTTAGATTATATAAAGATATATGTGTTATTTTTAGATTTTCGATCTCATCAATAGTCTTTTTAAAAGATTCTAAATCTTGATGTAAAATATCATACATTAAATCTATTGATATATTTTTGATTCCACATCTATAAATATCTAAAATCGCATCTTTTGCTTTTTTAGAAGAGTGTCTTCTTTTTAAAATTTTTAGAAGTTTATCATCAAAAGATTGAACGCCTAAGCTAACTCTATTAATACCAAGTTTTTTATAAGCTTTAATTTTATCTATTGAATAATCCTCTGGATTTATCTCAATTGTGATTTCAATATCAGATGGAGGATTTATAAGAGTTAAGATTTTTTCAACTACGTTGGCCTCTAATAAAGATGGTGTTCCTCCTCCGAAATAAATAGATACTATATTACTTTTTTCTAATATTGATTTCACTCTATCTATATGCTTTTCAATAGCTTTTACATAGCTTTTTTCCATCTCGAACTTATAAAAAATTTTATAAAAATTACAATACGGACATATACTAGAGCAAAAGGGTACATGAAAATAAAGGCTTAAATCTTTACCAGTTATCGCCATCGGGATCTTCTAAAATGCCTCTTTTCCATCGATTTCTATCAGAAAAAGGATCTTCTTCCTCTTCTTCTACAAAGGTAGCTACTTCCGTAACATCTTCTTGCTCTGTTTCTACCTCAAATGTTTGAGTCTCCTCTTCGACGTCAGTATCCACTCCAACATCCATATCAGGCATAGTTTGAGGGTCAGGATAGATCTGTTTTGGTATTGACTTTTTAGGAGCTACATAATCTTGCATATCTCCTGTCTCTTTCATAAAACGAAGTCTCTCTTTCTCTTCTTCCAGTTTTTGCTTTACAAAGAGAATCTCTTCTTTGTGTTTTTCAATATCTTTTTTTGGCACTAAACCCAAATTTAGCCATTTTTCTAGATCTTCTAGCTCTAGCTCTAGTTTTTTGAGTCGATCACTTTTTAAGTTCATATCCTTTTCCTTACATGTTACAAAATGATAGGGTATCGAAAATACTACTTTTTAAAAAGTAATTTTTTCGTTTTTTTTTAATAAAATAATTTTTAATAATTTTATAAAAAAAAACCATCATTTTTTTATGATGGCTTTCATATTAAAAAAAAAAGTTCTTTTTTTAATTAGTTCTATATTCTGCAGCTTTATATTTAAGAGCATCCATAAACGCCTTGGTTGGTTCTCCCATCCCTGCTGATTTCAGTTCCAGTGTCTTAATTGCTTTTTCAAAGGAGCCTTCTGTCCTTTCTTTATAATGACTGCAAAGCTGAATTAAAAACAGTTCAGTTTCCAGATCTAGTTTTTCAAATTTATTATTTTTTATTAACGCTGTAGATAGGTTATGAAAGAATTTTTTCTTATCAGAGCTTTCGTAGTCCGCAAAGGTAGATTTCACAGATGTTTCCTTTCTAGTTCTTGCTCTGCGGCTTGTAGCAGGTTCTATAGGTGCTATTCCGAATTTTCTATTTCCATGGAGAGCATTCCTTATGCTTCTTTCTTGATCTTTTATTGTAGCCGAGAGCGGAGTAATGATTTTATTAAGAATGCTTAGTAACATCCGTCCTGTCCTTAGATCCTTAAAAGTAGCTAGTTCAAAGTCCTTTCCATTATTTAAATATGTTGTCTTTCCGGTAAGATCTCTAACCCCATCAATAATATAATCTTCGAAAACTTCATTTATTTCTTTTATAAAATCCTTGGGTAAGTCATAAATAAGTTTCCTATTCTTATGTTGTGACATTTCTTCAAGTTTTTGTAAATTAGCGTATAACTTTATTAATTTTTCTAATCTCGTTTTGTTTGTCGCAATTTTACCCTTGGTTTCCGCAACTTTACGAGTGAGGGCTTCTGATTGGAGATCTTTATCTAATGCACTTTTTGGAGATGAGGAATTTATATCTCCAAATCTCAAGATATTGTTTTCTGCATTATTAAAATTAAAGATATCAATTGGTGTTTGTTTACTCTTCCATCTTATAAATCGCAAAGCTTCATCAATGTAGAGGGTTACAGCAGGCTGGCTCGCTAAAGCAGCGAGAGATATAATAGGCATAGACAAATTTAATCCGTCTAAGCCTCCCAATATAAATGGTCTGGCTACATGTGTTATAGCATAAGATGTACCTAAGGAAATGGCTCTTCCCATAATGGGGCGATCCCACATATCAACTAGGGGTTTTGAACTAGATTTTGCTACGTTTAGCAAGGTTTTTAAACCACCTAAAGAAATATCTTTATTTTTCTTCCGTTCAACCTCTTGATTTAGATTATATCCTTGAAGAAATGTATCGTTAAATTCAGCAATACATTCTTTGAGAATTGAGTCGTTTGAGGGGTATACAGATGCTCTTTTACCAAGTTCATTTGCAGCCTCTTCTAGATTAATTTTTATTAAACCTATTCTTACATCAAGAAGCTCGTAATATTGCTTTCTATCTGCTGGAGGGAGTTTTAATTCTTCTTCTATAATTTTTATGTGATCGTCAACAATATCAATATATTTGTAAAATGTCGTTGCGTCTCTTGTCGTATTTCTAATAGATTCGTAATTGTTATAAATTTCATTTGCCTTAGGAGTCTTGCCTAAAGCTGGGTTTGCAATCAGTTTTACGCTGACTCCCTCTCTATTTGTTACAGTACCTCCGATTATTGCAGTGTCTAAGTATTTTTTAAGATCAGGGTAATTGGGAAATTTTTCTAATAGAACATGGGGTCCTAATGAATTTAGTTTTCCTTTTGGAAGCAATCCAAACCCACCTTCTAGTGTTAATACAACCTGGTCTTTTTGGTCAAATATTTTACGATCAGTTTTCGATAGACCGGTGTAAGTAGAAACTTTAGAGAAACCAGATGTTGCTCTATTTACTAATGGTTGTATTGTTTTATCATATACGCATCCTAATATTGACATTTTTTTCTCCTCTTATTATTAATTATATTTTTTATTAATTCTTTTAATATTGCGTTATTAATATTTATATTATTAATAACATTATATAAAAAATATAATTATATGTAAATAAAAATAGCATTGTTAATAGGAGAAAAACTAAATATAATAATATTTATTATTTGAAAGAGAAATTTAATATTTTAAATATTAAATTAAAATATTTAATTAATAATTTTGGGTCTTTTTAAGAGCTTTTTTTATTGCTCTTAAATCACGTTTTGCTAAAAAGCATAGAAAATAAATAATATGCATCTAACTTACTTTAAGGCGCTTGTATTTAGAAGCTTATTATAGAGATTAAATAAATCTTAAAAAATAATAAAATTTAAAAAAACCAACAGTTTTAACTAATTGAAGTTAAACAACTTACCTGTTTATTTAAATCACTGAATTTAAATTGTTTAAGACTTTGTCTACTTCCTCAGGGCTTTTGCCATGTGCCATTAGGCCTTGTTCTATAGTCTCAAATTGAGCTCCAGCGCATCCGTAGCATCCGAGGCCTTCTTGCATTAAGACATCGGCTAGAGCATCCTTTCTATCAGGGAAATTATAAAAAATCTCCTGTATCGTCATATCTCTTGTTATACTCATATTAAAACCTTAAAATTTAATTTTTACGCTTCCGCCTTTGATTTTACATTGACAGGCGAGTCTCTCTGTTTGAATTTCTCCTAAAAAGTCCTTTTCAGCTTGTGTAGGCTCTGTGAAGTTATCCATGCCTTCAACCACCTCTATAATGCAGGAGCCGCAAACTCCCTCAGAACAAGCAAAAGGAATCCCAGCCTGTTCACACTCGTCTTTTATAGATTTACCATCTTCTATATCTACTTCTTCACTGGTATTTTCAAAAATTAGTTTTGCCATGATTTGCTCCTTATAATTCTTTTAAGTATTTATGAGTATTTTGCAAAACCTTTTTTTTTATCAAGAAATTTTATTAAAATTTCATTTAGATAGCCAGCTTCACTCAAGACGATCAAGCTTTATTTCTAGCTTAGCTTTTTTTAATAATCTTTTATTATCCTCATGAAATATTCCAATTTTTAAAAAACTATTATTATTTATGTAAATTTAGTTTGGTGTTATTAAAGTTATGTCTTATTAAAAAATCTTGTAATTTATCTTTTTCTTATGCGATTTCTTAATAACGTTTTGCTCTCATTTTATATTAAAACTATGCGAAAAGATATCTTATTTTTTAATTAATAAATATCAGAATAGTATTAATTAAACAATAAATTAATGTTTCTTAAACATTAGTTGAAAGTTATCTCTAAGCAGGGTTTTATTGTTTGAGTAAATTAAATTTTTATTAAATATAAACTTAATTTATTTTCAATTTAGTCGCAATTCTATTGAAATTAATTTCCGTTTTAGTGTAAAATTTAAACAAACTTAATTTTGGTTAATAAAAAGAAGTAGTTAGATAATATAATTAAAAAAAATCCAATTAGGAGGAAACAATGTCTAGTATGGTAAAAAATTTAAAAGACAAGATAGGATCTGCTATCATGAATACGGGCAGACCTGTTGAAAAAAAAGAAGAAGCAAAAAAAACAGCAGATGCTGAAAAAGTTAGTTCAGTAGCTGTCGGAACTAAACTTGAAATTTCAAGAATGTCAAGTGCTTCTTTAAAGGCTAAAACTTTTTCAAAAGAAAAAAGTTCAGCTCTTTTAGAAAAAATCTCTGCAATCGTAAAAGCTGTTAGAGACTTTTTTAGTCCAGCTGTTAGAAAAGCAAATAAACAACTCGCATTAGAAGCGCTAAAGGCAACTAAATCTAATGAAGAATTGCAAAATGAAAAAAATGAGCAAACTCTAAAATTTACAAAAAATGCTAAAAAATTTGTTAAAGCTGTTAAAGGGTTTGAAAATTCAGATTCTGAGACTAATCAATATGTTACTGCTAAAAGTAAATATGAAAGCGCAGTAGAGACATTTGCAAAAGATTTAGCTAGTTTAGATGGAAAAGTAAGTAGAAAAGACTTACTTGAAATTTATAAAACAGCTGAAACGAAAGAAACTGCAAGAATTTTCGCAGATTCTAGATATGGATCTGACTTTAAAAATGTAAATAAATCAATTTCTATTCCAAAATTTATTGATATTATTTTAGTTAGCGAAACTAAAGCTACTACAGATGCTTATAAAAAAGAGATTAGTGGTATTGCTGATAAATTTGCAGCTTCTCTTAAAGAAGTAAAAGATATTCAAAATGCAACTAAGTTTAACTTTGATAAATTTGCTGCTGTAAGCAAATTAGCTGACAATAGCGAATATAAAAACGTTATTGGAAAAGATCAAAAATCAATTGCTAAAGATCTTAACG
>JAAKFW010000004.1 GCA_011064905.1 Candidatus Anoxychlamydiales bacterium
GCTTTGGCATGAAAAAGTCATATGTTGAGATAGAAGCTTAGGTTGCATAATCAAGTTTTTTTTGTTTTTTCTTCTAATTGAAGTTCTCTATATTAAAAATCTAGTTTAAAGGACTGAGCAATATAGATATTATTAAAAATATTTATATATTTTTTTTGTATAAAAGAATTCTCAAAAATATGAGCTTTAATATAAGCTAGATTTTATTAATTAAATATTTAAGGGTTTATATATGGCAAAAAAGTCAAAATCAAAAAAAGTTGAAGAAGAACCGCAGCTGAAAAAAATGCTTCTTTGGATAATGGAAAAAAGAATCTATTTTTTCTCTCTTTTAGCAAGCGTTGTATTCCTAAATATTATTCTATATAAGCTAAAGCCTTTTTTTAAGAAAAAGTCTATTGACAGCTCGATGCTAGTTGAAAAAACCTATAGCAGCTGGAAAGATTCTTCATATAATGATAGAGATAAGCTCTCTCAGTTAAAAGCTTATATAAAAAAACATCCGAACTTAAAACCTAAATATGAAGGGCTTATCGTTCAAAATCTTTTAATTAATGAAAAGTTTTTAAAAGAGGACGAGAGTTTAGCTTCTAGCGCTTTAGATAGAACAAAAGATGAACTTCCTTTTTATTATGAGTTTGCAAAGGTGGCTCTTTTAATAAACAAAGAAGATTATGTAAAAGCGCTTGACAGTTCAAAAGAATTAAAAGCTAATATGCTATGCGATCTATCCTTTCTACAAAGTGAAACCCTTCCGGCAGGAGCTGTTTTATATTCATTTAATCTGCTTAGAATTGCACTTTTAGAGGCTAAATTAAATAATGAAAAAGAAGAGATGATAGCTTGGCAGGAGTTAGAGGATTATTTGAAAATGGGATCTGAAAAGGATTTGAATGAGAATATCAAGCTAGCAGCTAAAGCTTTAAATCAGATATTTAATGAAAATGAAATTAAGCTGAGAGATTATATCCTATATAGGAAAAGCTCTCTCAGCTCAGTTGAATCTTAAAGTACTATTCTTCTTCAGAAGGTTCATCCTCTTCTTCTGACGATTGATCAGAGTCAGAGAGGTTCTCTTCTAAATTTGGTCCTGAATGGAGCTCTTCTGAATGCTCTTCATCTCCATGAAGTTCTCTTGTAGTTGTATGAAACGAGTAGCCCGCTAAAAGGCCTATTTCTGCAAATAGGATAAGCGGAACAAATACAGCAAGAACGATTCTAACAACACCTATTATAATAATAGTTGTTTTGGGAGCAGTAGCTTGAAATTTTAATAACTTTTTCAAGAATTTACCAACCTGAACAGGCAAGGCAATACCGATTATTGCTAAAAGACCGGCAAGGATTAAGCTCCAATTAGGGCCTGTAAAAAACCCGAAAACACTAGAAATAGTAGCAATAATAAGAGCTAGAATCAAAAATACTTCATTCGTATATTTACGAGCAAACTTTTCGATCTCTTCTACTGATACTCCCTCTTTAATTTTTTCTGTTACTTTTTTAGCCATATGACTCCTATGTTTTTAATCCTCTTTTAGAGGGCTTATAAATATTTTATGGCTAAGTGGCTATAAAATATCTCTTCTTTTAATCCTAATTAAAATATTTAATACAATTTTTTGCAATATATACATCTTTCTTTGTAATTTTTTCTCAGATCATATAAAATAAAGGGCTATTTTTAAAAAAAACAAAAAGAAATGATTACAGAGAAACTGTTAAATAAGATTTTTACATATTTTATTTTACTTTTAGTGATTTTGTCTGCATTAATGTTTTTTATTTTTGCACGTCCCTCGAAGTTAGAGAGTGCAAGCTACATAAAAAGAGGGGAGAAAAAAGAGGTTTCCTTAGATATTGTGTCAAAAGCTCTTTTTTTAGAACCTTTTAAATTTGATGTGTCAATTAATTCTATAAAAGATGAGATAGACGTTCAAGTTGCAGCGAAAAGGCCAGACTCCAAGTCTAGGGAAGAAAAATTTGAGATAAAACTCAAAAAATCATCAAAAATTTTAAAAGTTATTGAAGGTGAAAAGTTTTTTGTAAAGATAGATAAGAGTGGGAGCTTTGAATTCTCTGATGTAAAAACTCCTTTGGTAATATTTTTAAAATCTATAGATAAAAATAGTGTAAAAGTTGTAATGGAAACAGATTTAGAAGATTTTATGGAAGCTGCGCAAAGTAAAACAAATTTTTTTACTCTGAAGACAACAGATTTTGTTAATACAAAAGATGTTGATGCAAGAGATGATTTAAAGCTTTTAGCTTCTTCTAAGTGGTTTTCTAAAGATGAACTTCAAAAATTTTATAAAACTAAAAATGGTATAGAGCCTAAGGAGCGGTTAGAAATTGATGGAAAAATAGTTCATTTAAATCATGATGATGTATTAATATTTAAAGATGGCATCTGGCAATGCCCGATATCTTTAGAAAACACTCAAAGCTATACTATTGCGAAAATAAAATCTATAGATAGCAAAATGCTTGAAATTGATGCGTGGGATGAAAATAGCAATAAATATATATTTGCTGTGCCGAGCATAGTAAAACAAGGGTTCTCTATAAGAGCAGATCAGTTTGTAACTGCTATCAGAAAAAGAACTATTACGCATCTTAGTTGTCAAATCGAAAAGCAGAGAGTGATTTTAAAAGAAAAAGATATCCTTATAAAAAAAGAAGGGCGCTGGAGGCTTTTAAAAAAGGATATTGATTTTGATGAAATAAAAAACGAAGAGCTTTTTTACTTTGATAAGGTTGTGAGTAAAAATAATAAAAACTTTTTTGTTGGATATTTATTTAATCCGATGAGAACTAACTATTTAAAAATTGAAGCACCAATCTTATCTTCTGTGAATCAAAGGATTAATAAAAAGAGAGCAGTTCGATGATTAAAAAAATATATATCTTTCTAATTCTAATAACTTTTAGCGTATTTGCAAACGAGACCTTTGAGCTTGAAAAAGAGGTAAAAAAAGTAAATGAAGAGTTAATACATCTCAAAAAAATACTTAAAATAAATTTAGAAAATGCTAATGAACTTTATTCAAAAGAAGCTAATGAAGAAGAATATTTGAATTTACTATCTGAAGTTAAAGAGATCAGAAAAAAGATCAGAGAGTTAGAAGATAATTTTAGAAAAGAAGCAGTAGATAGCTCTATGAAAACAGACGAAGGCTATGCTTTTTGGGATCAGGCAGAGAGCTCTATATCTCAACTTATTATGGAATATGGTTCAGGAGACTATCTATATGTAATACCGCAAGAGATTGCAAATCTTAAAATTAATCTATTTTCTACTATTCCAATACCAAAAAATTCATGGGACGATCTTTTAAGAATAATACTTACACAAAATGGAATTGGAATAAAAAAATTAAATTCATATCTCAGACAGCTCTATATCTTAAAGCATGATCAGTGCAATGTTGATGCGATTGTTACAAAGGTAGAAGATTTAGATTTATTAGATGTAGCAGCAACAGTTTGCTATATTTTTTCACCGAAAATCGAGCAGATAAATTCTGTACAAAATTTTTTAGAAAGATTTTCCGATTTAAAACAAACAAGTGTGCATACAATAAAATCAAATGTGATTGTTATTGGATCGAATCAGACTTTAAGAAGGCTTGTTAACTTATATGATGCTGTTTTTAAAAATAGCGATGGAAAGATTATAAAAGTTGTTAACCTGAATAAAGTTGAACCTCAAGATGCAGAAAAAATTTTAACAGCATTTTTCACACAATCTCAAAAAACAAGACCATCTTTTTATCAGGGAGCTACAGATGAATTATCTGTTGTAGTTCAAGGCAATAATTTAGTTCTTATTGGAGAGGTGGATTTAGTTGATAGAGCTGAAAAAATCATTTTAGATCTAGAAAAGCAATTAGATGATCCTGGTGAAATGGTAATTTATTGGTATACATGTAAGCATTCAGATCCAAATGAGATAGCTGAGGTTTTAGAAAAAGTTTATGGATCGATAACGAATGCTAAACTGGAAACAAAAGAAAAGGAAAAGAAATTAACAAATATTACTCAAAGGTTACCGGCTTCTTCGTTGACGAATCCAAATCAACAAACGAGAGTTTCCTCTGTAAAAGAAAAGGATTTAGCTTTAGCAAACTCAAATTTTGTAGTAGACGCTAAGAGTGGTGCTATTTTGATGGTTGTTAAAAAAGAGGATTTAAAAAAGGTTAAAGCTCTTTTAGAAAAATTAGATACACCTAAAAAAATGGTGCAAATAGATGTTCTATTAGTAGAAAGAAAGATAAGAGATCGCAGGCAGACTGGGATCAATCTATTAAAAATAGGTTCTCCTGATACAAAAAAAGATCACACAGAATTAAATTTTAATTCTGCAAATAAAAAAGGCGTATTAGATTTTATAATATCTCGAGTAAAAGGACCATTGCCTTCATTTGATATTGCGCTTAGTTTTTTAATGGCTAAAGAAGATATGAAAATTGTGGACTGTCCATCTATTTTAGCAATAAATCAAACAGAAGCTTTGATATCAATTGTTGATGAGATTTCAATTAACAATGGCGCTGTAAGAGTTGATTCAAAAGATGGCCCTAAAGAGGAAAAATCTTATTCAAGAGCAGAATATGGAACCACCATAGCCATTACTCCGACGATACATCTCTCTGAAGACCTTGAAAAAGAGGAAAAGGGTTTTGTAACGCTTCGAACAAATGTCTCTTTTCAAACAACAAACTCAACGGAGAATGATAGGCCTAATATTACGAAAAGAAATATCGAAAATGAAGTGAGAGTCGCTGATGGTGAAACGATAATTTTAGGGGGGCTGCGTAGAAAGATAGATGAAAACGATTCTGAAAAAATACCATTTTTAGGAGAAATCCCGGGAATTGGCAAGCTATTTGGTACAACAAAACAAAAACACACATCATCTGAGATGTTTATTTTTATTACTCCACATATAATTAAAGATTCAAAGCTTGATTTAGCCAAGCAAAGAGAAAACTATATGCAAAAAAGACAAGGAGATATTGACGAGTTTTTAGAAAAACTAACAGTAGCTAAAAAAAATGAGAAGAAAAAACTTTTTGAAAAAAGCTTAGAACTTTTTTTTGACAGATGAAAAACAACATTAACCTTCAAGATTTTGAATTTATAAAAAATAAGGTAAAAAAGATTCCATATCTTTTTGCTAAAAAAAATAATTTAATAGCTATTGATGAAAAAAATGAAAAAATTATTGTAGCTATTAGCGATATATATAATTTGGAAGCTCTCTCAGAGCTTTACCTGATGTTTAATAAAGAGATAGAATCTACAGTATACCCTAAAAACGAGATAGAAAAAGCAATCGAGATTTGCTATCACCAAATTAAAAAAATAGTTCATAGAGAAGATGAAGATGAAAAAAATGAAAATTTTGAAGGATACGATCTTTTAGAGGTTTCTTCAGATAACGAAGTTGTAAATATTTTAAATACAATTATTTTAGAAGCGATAACTCAAAAATCTTCCGATATTCATCTTGAGCCTGAAAAAAATATTTTAAAAATAAGATATAGAATCGATGGGGTTTTACAAAAAAGAGATTATATAACATCTCACTTGGTTTCTCAAATTATTACCAGAATAAAAGTTATGGCAGCTTTGGACATCGCAGAGAAAAGGCTTCCTCAAGATGGAAGAATAAAACTTATGATTAACAAAAGAGAGATAGATTTTCGTGTCTCTACAATTCCAACAGTATATGGCGAGAGGTTAGTTTTAAGAATTCTAGATAAAAGCAATATAGTCTTGGGGCTAGATATGATTGGGATGGAGAAAGTTTTACTTAAAAATTTTAAAAATTCTATAGCACATCCTGAAGGAATTGTTTTAGTAACAGGGCCAACCGGAAGTGGAAAAACAACAACATTATATAGTTCGATAAATGAACTGAATAATTCAAGTTTGAATATTATGACTATTGAAGATCCTGTTGAATATAAACTAACAGATATTGCTCAAATAGCTGTAAACCCAAAAATTGATCTGACCTTTGAAAAGGGCCTGCGGCACATTTTAAGACAAGATCCGGATATTATAATGATAGGAGAGATAAGAGATTATCTAACGGCTGAAATAGCGATACAAGCATCTCTAACCGGACATTTAGTTTTGTCTACACTTCATACAAACGATGCTCCATCTGCAATCATTCGTTTAGCTGATATGAAAATCGAACCTTATCTTTTATCTTCAACAATAATAGCTGTTTTATCTCAAAGGCTTGTTAGAACAATCTGCAGCTCTTGCAAAGAAGAGTATAAGCCTTTGAATATTGAGCTTGAAGAGCTTGGAATCAAAGAAAAGACACTTTATCGGGGAAAGGGATGCAGTGATTGTTTTAACACAGGCTATATGGGTAGATGTGGAATTTATGAGCTTATGGTTTTGGATGATAAAATAAAAAATCAAATTGTAAAAAATGTAGATGTAAACAAGATAAAAGCAAACTTAAAAAGTGATTATAAAACTCTTCGGCAAAATGGAATAGAGCTCATAAAAAAAGGGATAACAACAACTTTTGAAGTAATAAGAGTAACAAAAAATATTTGAGGTTTTTTTTATGGCTTTATATGAATATTTTGCTCTTTCAAAAAGTGGTAAAAAAATAAAAAAAGTAATTAGCGCAACATCTTTTATGGAGGCTAAATCCATATTAGAGTTGCAAAAAATTGCAGCTTATAAAATATCAAAAATCTCTGGAAAAAAAATATTTCTTTCAAAAAAAGAGGTTTTATATTTTTTTGAGCAGCTCAAAAACATGCTTTTAGCCGGCCTTGCCTTATATGAATCTTTACTAATCTTAGCTGAAAAAGAAGAAAAGAAAAAAATAAAACTATTGATTTTGGATTTAAGCGAAAACATTAAGATGGGTCTTT
Source organism: Candidatus Anoxychlamydiales bacterium (assembly GCA_011064905.1). Classification (GTDB taxonomy): domain Bacteria; phylum Chlamydiota; class Chlamydiia; order Chlamydiales; family SM23-39; genus JAAKFX01. The sequence continues at coordinate 6,909 of JAAKFW010000004.1, forward strand.
TTTTATCTGATGCTATGAAAAAACATCCAAAAACATTTGATACAATTAGTATATCGATGATTGAAACAGCTCAAAAAACAGGGGCTTTATCGGAGAGTTTAAATGAAATTATAAAAATATTAACAAGTTCAATGAATCTGAAAACACGTCTAATTTCAGCGTTTACTTATCCGGCGGTACTCTTAACTTTTTGTATGGTAGTTTTAAATTTTCTGCTTTTTATTACGATTCCTTCTCTATCCGATCTGTTTGAAGACAGGAAACTACATCCTTTTACAAAAATGGTTTTTGCGATCAGTAAATTTGCTGTAAATAGTAAATTTTTTATTTTTTTAGCGGTGGTAGGAATAATTTGTGTTTTTTTATTGATGTATTTTTATAAACCTTTTAGAAAAAAAATTATTGAAAAACTTTTAAATCTTCCTATATTAAAATCTTTTTTAATAAAAGTTGCTCTCATTCGATTTTCGATCTCTTTTTCAAATCTTTTAAAAGGCGGGCAGAGTTATGTGAATGCTATAACGCTGGCAATAAATATTTTAAAACATCAAACCTTAGAAAATGAATTTTTACCAATAAAAGATAAACTCATCGAAGGGGAAAAATTATCAACTCTTCTAAAAGATAGTGAAAATATTCCTCCGATGGTATCTAAAATGATATCTATTGCTGAAGAGACATCTGAAATGCCAAAAATGCTATCAAATATTGCTAAAATTTATGAAGAAGAAGTTGATAGATTTTTATCTAAAATATCTAGCATTGTGCAACCAGTTTTGCTAGTAATACTAGGGTTAATTATCGGTTTTGTGGTTCTTTCAATTTTGATACCACTTACCGATGTAAGTTCATTTATAGGAGAATAATTTATGAGAAAAAAAAGATATATGTCTCTTTTGGAGATCATGATCGTTATCTTGCTAATTGGGATAATTACCTCAGTTGTAGGATTTAATGTAAAAGGGAGTTTAGAGAAGGGCAAAGTCTTTAAAACTGAGCAAGCGATAGTTCAGATTAAAGATCTACTTCTTTTGGAAGTAGCCGGTGGATCTGCTATAGAACTGGTAGTAGCTAGCCCAGTAGAGTATTTAAGAAGATCTGGAGTTCCCAAAGAACCAAAAAAATTTATTCTAGATGGTTGGGGAGAGACTCTAACGGTTGAGGCAACATATAGCAATACGGATATCAAAGTGTCATCTAATAAACTGAATAATTACTATATTAGAACAAACAAAAACAACCCCGATGTAGTGGAGAGCGAAGATGATCAAGATGCGCCTAAATATTAAAAAGCCTTTCACGCTTTTAGAGATAATGGTGGGAGTGTTCTTGATAGGGATAATTGCATCTGTTATTGGGTTAAATTTAAATAAAGCTTTATATAAGCATAGATATGAAAATAACAAAAAAAAAATTGATAGTTATATTGAGTTTTGTAAAAAAATGGCATTTTCGAATCAAGCAGATATCTATATGCAACTATCTCAAGATGAAAAGAAAATTGAAATGGAGATTGGAACAAGCTCGGATATGGGTTTTTTTAAAAACATTAAAAAGACTCATGATAGTTTTAATAATATGAGTTTTAAGCTCAATGATGTAGCGTTAGATAATTTGGAAATTGTTTTTACATCGAATGGTGATATTTTAACAAAAGGCAGTTTAAAATTTATAGATATCAAAAAAAAATTTAAAGATTTCATAGCAAAGGGAATATAGATGCTTGCTAGAAAAGTTTTTTTTCTTTTATTCTATAAAAAAAGTATTTGAGGATTTTAATATGAAAAAAATATTTGTTTGTTTCTTTATTCTTTTAATGAATTTTGGGTTTTGTCAAAACCAAAACTTTTCATCAAATCAAATTCAGTTAAAACAAAGAGAACCTAACTGGTCAAATGAGACTACGGGGGTGCATCAGAATGGAACGCCTGAGGTAACTGTTTTTTATGAGCCTACAGATGATGGAAAGAGAGCTGTTAAGCAAATGACATTTTATGAAACTGGCGTTTTAAAACAAGAAGTTGATCTTATAGAAATTAGTGAAACCGATCCAGGATATGAGATTTTTAAATCTACTATAGTTCCTGCCGGTCCATGTATAGATTTTAATCCGGATAGATCAATTGTAAAAATTTCAAATTATGAAAATGGTCTTTTACACGGAGAGGTACAAGTTTTTTATTCTCAAAATAAAATGATGTCAAGAATGTCTTATAAAAATGGCAAAGCACATGGAAAATTTGAGAGTAATTATGAAGATGGAAATATTAAAGCTAAAGGGGAGTTTGTAGAGGGAAATTTAGAGGGTGAATACATTCAATATTATTCAAATAGTAATAAAGCATCTTATTTGAAATATAGAAACGGAAAGTTAAACGGTCTTTGTAAAACTTGGTATGAAAGTGGCGCATTAGAATCGGAAAAAAGATTTGTAGGCGATGTTTTACACTCAGATGGCAAAAACCCAGCAACTATTGTATATAATGAAAAGCATGCGATTATTGAAGCTTTAGATTATCTAGAGGGCTTAGCGCAAGGAGCTCACATAAAATATCATCCAAATGGCAAAGAAAGTTATAGAGCAAATTACAAAGATGGAAAAAAAGAGGGAACAGAATATTTTTTCTCAGAAAATAAAGATCTTTTGGGGTCGGGACAATTTAAAGAAGGAAAGCCAATTTTAAAACATTGGAAAAACCATGGAAATGGCAAACTTTTTTTTGTAGCTAACTTTGATGAAGACGGCAATCTTTTAAAGGCTGTAAAAGAGTATGATGAGAATGAAAAATTATCAAGAATACATTTTGCTAAAAAGAATGAGCTACACGGAAAATACCAAGAATTTTTTGCAAATGGAGAGATCAAAATTGAATCCAATTTCAATGAGGGAAAACTAGATGGTGAGCAAAAAGAATTTTTTGAAAATTCTCAAATAAAAGTTCACTCATTTTTCGAGAATGGAAAAAGAGACAAAGAGTATCTTCAGTGGTATGAAAATGGTATTTTGGCAAAAAAAATAAATTTCAAAGAAGATAAAACTAATGGATCTGTAGCTGAATGGTATGAAAATGGAAAACCTAAATTGGAAGCGTTTTTTGTTTTAGACAAACCTCATAAAGTTCATAGACAGTGGTATGAAAACGGAAATTTAAAAACTCAATTAGAGTACATTGATGGTAAAAGAGAAGGTAAACATTTTGAGTATTTTGAAAACTCTGATCTGATTTTATCAGCTAAATATGTAAATGATGAGTTAGATGGTGAATTTTTATCTTACTATGCCAAGGCAAAGCTAAGAGAAAGGCTATTTTTTAAAAACGGCAAAAAAGAGAAACAAGCCACATGGTTTCATGAAAACTCTCAAATAAACAAAATAGCAACATTTAAAGAAGATAAATTAACAGGTGAGATGAAAAGCTATTTTGAAGATGGATCTTTAGAATTTGTAAAAAAATTTGATAACGGAAATCCTATAGGAGAGCATATCGAATATTTTCAAAAAGACAAATGCGAAAATTATGATAAACGAATTGCTAAAATTTTTACGTTTGATAAAGACGGTAATATGCACTTAAAACAGCAAACTTTTTATCCAAATGGAAATAAAGAGGCTATAGTAAATTATTTTCACGGGGAATTTCATGAAAACAAGCACTTATACGATATTGATGGAAATATTCTAGAAAAAGCTTTTTATGATAAAGGATCATTGGAGGATGAATATTTTCAAAAAACACAAACTTCTGAGAATATCTATACATTCGAAAAAAACAGAAAAAATGGACCTTCAAAAATTTATAGATTCACTGAAAAAGAGAAAGAAAAGTATTTAGCATTTGAAGTTGATTATAAAAATGATGATCTTCATGGACTTGCTAATGAGTATAATGAAAAAAATGAAAAAGTTGCATCTTATAACTACAAGGGGGGAAAACTTTTCGGCAATAGTTTTATATATTTTCCAAGTGGCATTGTTGCCATGAAAGTAGACTATATAGATGATCTAAAAAATGGGCTTTCTATTTGGTATTATCCAGATGGCAAGGAGCATAAAAAAGTAAACTTTGTAAGCAATTTAAAGCAGGGCAAAGAAGAAATTTTTCATAAAAATTCACAAATATCTGCTATTAATTTTTATAAAGATGATTTGCTAGACGGCAAATGTTTATTTTACAATGACAAGGGGAAAATGGTTTTTATGGGAGAGTATAAAAACGGTAAAAAACATGGAATAGTAAATAAATATTATGACGATGGTTCTATTTGTTTAGAACAGAGCTTTTTTGATGATAAGCTCCATGGCGCAAAGAAAAAGCATGAAAAAGATGGAAATATTGTTATTTCTAACTATGACAAAGGGAAATGTTTAGATTGACAAAGGAAAATAGATGATAAAGTTTTTAGCTTCATTTTTAATAATAGGTAGTTTTTTATTTTCTCAAGGATATTCTTTAGAAAAAAATATTGACAAGGATTCTTTTAGGTTATTTGCCGGTAATTCAAATCCGGATTTAGCAGGGGAGGTTGCTAATATTTTGGGAGTTGATATTAATGAAGCTGAAGTTGGAAAGTTTCATGATGGCGAGGTAAAAATAAAAATAAATGATAATGTTAAAGGAAAAGATATATATATTCTTCAATCTATTTGCACGACTAAAGATGCTTCTGTAAATGATAATTTAATGGAGCTATATTTATTGATTCGGGCTTGCAAAAGATCCTCTGCAAAAAGAGTAATTGCTGTTATTCCATATCTTGGATATGCGAGGCAAGATAGAAAATATTCTGAGATCTGTCCGATCTCTGCATCTGATATTGCGATGCTTTTAGAAACTGCCGGTGCAGATCATATTATTTCTTTAGATATGCACTCTGCTCAAATTCAAGGGTTTTATCATAGTGCTATAGTAGATAATCTAATGACCAATTTTCTGGTTGTTCCATATTTTGTAAGAAAAGATATCTCTAAAATAGTAGTTGTAGCTTCTCATTCTGAAGCTATTTCAAGATCTTTAAAATTCATAGATGGTTTGAATCGTTACAATATAGATTCAAGATTGGTTGTTTGTACGACACTTCCTCAAAAGAAAAGCACCTCTGAAATGTTTTTAATAGGCGATGTAAAAGGTTCAGATGTTTTGATAGTAAATGATATGTGCGATACAGCAAAATCTGTAGTTGCAACCGCTAAAGAATTAAAATTAAGAGGAGCTAATAAAATCTATGCTTACTCTACACATGGAATCTTTTCACACGATGCTATCGATAAAATTAAAAATTCAGATATTGATGAGATGATAATCACAGATACGATTCCTCTAAAGCAAGATATTCCAGACAATATTACTCAAATTTCTATTGCTCCTTTAATTGCAGCTGCTATAAAAAGAACTCAAAAGGGAGAACCCTTATCAAATTTATTTAAATATTAAGGGCGCTAAAATGAAAAAATTATATAGATCTAGAACCAATAGAAAAATAGCAGGTGTTTGCGGCGGTTTTGGAGAATATTGGAACATAGATCCAACAATCTTAAGAATAATTGTAGTAGTGCTTTTTTTTCTCACAGCCATTATTCCTATTTTGGTAGCTTATTTTATTGCAATTTTACTGATTCCATTAAAGCCGAAAACTAAAAAATGAGAAAATTATATAGATCAAGATCAAATAAAAAGGTAGCCGGAGTTTTAGGTGGGCTTGGTAATTATTTTAATATAGATCCAACAATTATTAGACTCCTGTTTTTAGCTGTTTTTTTTATAACAGCTATTTTCCCTCTTTCAATCGTTTATATAATAGCAGCTATTGTTATACCTGTAGAGCTGACCTTACGCAAATACAAGAAATATAAAAGATTATATAGATCTAGAAAATATAAATTTATAGCAGGGGTCTTGGCTGGGATTGCTATGTACTTTAAGATAGATTCAACAATAGTGAGGCTCATTTTTATTGTTATAATGATAATAACTGGTTTTGTTCCTATGATATTTGCGTACATTATAGCTTGGATTATTATGCCAGAAAAACCTAGAAAGAATATAGAAATTGAAATAAATGAATAATTTTTTGTTTAAGAGGTCATTTTCATGAATGTAAACTACGAAGGGGCTAACTTTAAATGTGGAATCAATTCTTCGATTGAGAGGCATTTGATAAAAAAATCAATTAAAACAAGAATCGCTAAATTATTAGGCAAAACCTATCAAAAGGATTTTTATCTGGATTTTGCATCAAAAATTCTTTTTAAAAAAAAATCTTCTATTATTGTAGATGTTGGCTCAAACATTGGAACAACAGTTCTTCCTTTAGCAATTAAATATCCAAAAGCTAAATTTTACTCAATTGAACCGCATCCTCTGCCTGCATCTAGATTTATTACAAATTGCGAAATTAACAAAGTTAATAATGTTACATTGATTTCAGCAGCTATTGGAGATAATAGTGAATTGGTTTACATACATACATGTCCAAATAATAGTGGAGGACATAGGCTAACGGGATTCAAAGGCAGAGAAGATGTTGAGAAAATACCGTGTTTTGGCCCTATTGCAGTTCCTTTAAAGCCATTAGAAGAGATCTTTGATAAGTTTAAGATAAAGAAATGTGATTTATTGAAAATTGATACCGAAGGTTATGAATTTCATGTACTGAAATCTTTAAAAAACTATCTTCAAAAAAAATATGTTAAATATATAGTTGCGGAATATGGACCGGAGGGTATGCGAAAAATTAAAAAATCTGGATGGAATTTGATTTCATTAATGCTTAAAAACGGATATCAATGCAAAATATTTGGATCAGATAAATTAATAGCTTCTGAAAAAGATGTTCCTAAATTAGCTGATTTTACAGTTACAGATCTTTTGTTTTTTTAATTAATAGCTAAAGTTTAGAGAGAAGTGTAGCAAGCTATCGTTAGTGCCGTATTCAGGGTCTTGAACGCCTTTAATTCCCCAATCTAATCTAGCTATAAAGTAGGGGCTAATTTCATATCGAAGAGCTGGGCCATAACCAATTAAGTGTCTATTTTTCTCTTCAAAAAGAAGCGTTTCATAAATAGATGCGAGGCCATAGTCAAAAAATAAAATGAATTGAAGGTTATCATTTATTTTTTTATTAGGAATTAAAGAGATGTTTTGAGTTCTAATCTCAGCATTTACGATCAAACCAACATCAGCTAAAAGCTCATTTTCAAAATACCCTCTAACGGAATTATACCCACCAATAGCCAGGGCTTCAGAAGATAGTAAATTAGAATTAGATATTTGGCCTCTGAGTTTTAGAGATATAAAAAAATCATTCGGAAGTTTGAAAAGATTAGAAAAACATGCCCTTGAATATATGTAGTTATTTTGAGCAAACCTTCTATATTGATCATATTTCTGAGTTTCTTGATCCGGCAGTAAATTTCCTAAAGAGAAAAACTGCTCGAAGATAAATTTTGTTTGATAAAACTTATTTTCAAAGCCAAGAGAGTAAGATAACATTGCTTGAGAAACATTAATAGTGGGGTCAAAAGATGTTACTATATTTGAATAAGGAAGGTTGGTATTTGCTCTTTTAAAATCAAATCCTAAAATCAGGTCTTGAGAGATGTTTTTAATTAATGGCAAACAAATATCGTATCTAAAAGAGGTATCTATTCTAAAGCGATCATCTATAGTTAAAGAGGGAAGAGTTGGATCTGGCTCAAATTTAGAAAAACTGCCATACATAGTTAAAACATTCTCCCAGGGAAGATAAAAAATAGCTTGAGCTGTATGATCTTGAAATTCTCTCGTGTCATAAGAGGTTGTGAATTGATAAGATAAAACACTATCTACCAAAAATGCTCTATTTAAATTAAAGCCGGTATAAGAGCGGTTTCGTCCGATTGCATTGATTCCAGTGTCATCTGTTCCAACGTAAAATCTAAAAGGAAATTGATCTTTGGTTATAAGTTCGACATCGTAGTTATTTCTTCCTTTAGGTTGAAGAACTAGATTAACATTTCTAAAAGGGTTTAAGTTAATAAAGTTTAAATGCCCTTGAAGCTTTTGCTGATTTATAAAGTCTCCAGTTTTTGTTTTGAGTCTTTTTTTGAGAAGATCTGAGTTAGTGTATTTGTTATTTGCAACAATTACATCTGCTATCTTTTTTTGAGTGTTTGTATTTGTATCAGAAGATAGATTATCTAACTTAAAACTAGATATGCTAGAAGATACTTGATTATTAAAGGGATCAAAATAAAAAAGTTTATTTATCTCTACTGATTTTTGAAATATTTCATCTTCAAAAAGCTTTAAATTTGATTTTTCAATCCTTGAACTATTTTGGGCTTCAATATTGAGCTCTTTCATGGAATTGTGATCAAGAGATGTTAAAAAAGAATTGCTTGGAGTTAATTTTAAACTTGCAAAAGTATAAATTTCATTAGGATCTATTTCTATTTTTTCGAAAATACTTTCAGTATCAATGTTTTTATGTGTTTTAGAAGTTTTTTGATGGTCCTTTTGATTTATGTTAATAAATGCAGCTTTATCGAGATTTATTTTATTTATATCAAGAGATCTAAGAGAATTTTTGTTTAAGCTAGAGAAAAAACCACCACTATGATTTTTAACGGTTACATGTCCTCTTGTAAGGATATACAAAACTATAACTACTATAAAGACTATAGTAAGGTAGACATATTTTCTTTTCATAAGATCGCAAAATTTATATAATCTACAATATTACATTTACTGATGTATTTTTTTATAGTAATTATAATTAAATTCCAAGGGATTTTTTTTAAGAAGTTTAAAAAAGGTATATATTTTATTTTTAAATATCTGAAATGTTTTATTTAATTTGAATCTAAATTATTCGATTAACTTTTGCATGCATATTCCAAAAGAAAACAAGAGCCATACTTTCTTTTATTTAAGAGATCGAGATTTTCAATCACAGGATCTCTTTTGGAATAAGTTGGTTCTTCTAAAAAAATTAGGCTATCTGAAGTTAATAAATTTTGGGTTTTTAATAAAGATAATAGAGAGCTGATGTAAGAGGGTTTTTGTTTATATATTATAAATGGAGGATCTACCGTGATAATATCATAAGGGCCTTCTAAGGCTTTAACAGCTTGCATGGCATCTTTCTGAACTATTTTTGTTTGGTCTTCAACTAATAGTGCTTTGATGTTTTTTTTAATTATTTGACAAGACTTAAAATTATTATCGATAAAAGTAGCTTTTCTAGCTCCTCTAGATAGAGCTTCCAACCCGAGAGCTCCAGATCCTGAGAAAACATCTAAAAAATTAGCATTTTCAATAAAATTTTGAGAGATATTAAAAATGGAATCTCTAACTAAAGAAGTAGCTGGTCTAATATCTTTAGTGGTAAGAAGTTTTTTTCCTTTAAATTTACCGGCTATTATTCTTAAGTTCATCTAAAAGCTGGCTCTATTTCAAATGGTTCTAGATGATGCTTTGCTTCTTTTAAGTGATTTGGGTTGCTATCTGCTAAAAACTCTTCATAGCACTTAGAAGCTTTTTTAACAGCTAACTCTTTTTGAAGAATTTTTCCACCTTGTTTGGCTTGATCAAAACATATATGTTTTTTTAAGTTGAAAAAGTTATCTTTTCCTTTTCCTTGAATAAATATTGTAAAATCTGTGAGTTTATCAGTTGTTCCGAGTATTACATATGGCTCATTCATATATAAATTAGGGGATTGATCTGAGAAGGGATATAGTTTTATGTTAGCTGAGCGTTCTAAACAAATAGCGTTAGAAACGATATCTTTTGCGATTGGATATCTAATTGATTTGAGTAATTTTTGCAGTTTTCTTTTTATTCCTCTATTTGTTGAAGAAGGAATAAGTTTACCTTTATTAAAGAAGCTAAAAAGCTCTAAGATTGACAAGTTTTTGTCATTTTCTAGCCCTAGAGTGTAAAGAGAGAGATTTCCTCCATTTAACCTTGTCCAATCATTAAAAATCCTATAGTTTTTAAATTTGTTTAGCCCATCACCATTTGAAAGGAGAATTGCAATATTAACTTCATCATTTTTAACATTTGAATTTAAAATTTTAAAAAGTGGGATAGAAAAATTTGTAGAAGAAAAAAAACTACCGATATTTTGTTTTCTTAAAAACGATTTTGCTCTAGATATAGACACATTCTCATCAGGGCTTAGGTTGTGATCTGACAAAACATCTAGTTTGGTATCGAAAGCTAAGATATTAAAACTATCATCTTTTTCTAACAAAGGAAGACTTGATGTAATTGCATGACGTGTAGATGTGAGTCTATCTTTTTGAATAGAGTTAGATCTATCTACCAAGAAAAAAACATTTTGTTTCAATCTTTTTAACTTCATGGATTGTTTAGGAAGAAGAGTAATCGCAAAAATAAAGCCTTTTTCATTTAAATTTGGAGCAAATGAGACATCGATATCAAAAAAATCTTTATAAGAGAGGGTTGTTAAATCAGAGAGCTCAGGCATATGGATTAAGGAAAAGTTATATGGAAAGAGCTTTATTTTTTTTTGTTTAAGTTTTGTTAAGGCATCTAAATTGTTTTCCTCTCTGCTAGCAAAATTTGCAAACTGAAATTTTGATTTATCTTTTTCATTTAAAGGGAAATTTAAGTAGGGCTTTAATTTTGTGTTTTTTTCTACTTCTGGAAAAGAGATAGCAAGAGTAGTAGTTTCATTTGTTATCTCATCTTCACTTTTATAAGAATCTTTTATTTGAAGAGCTATTGCTAATAAAAAGTTTTCATTATCGATACCAGGTAAGATGCTTTTCTTTTCAACTAATTCATAAAACTCTTTTTTAGTTAACTTAGTAGGGGTGAATGAAAACCTCATGAATGCAAGAGAATCTTTTTTTAGATTAAATTCATTTTTCAGAAGAGTATTCGATTCATTTACTGGAAGTTGATTTTTTTTACATTTTATTTGAGATAAAATATTATTTTGTTTTTTTTGCAAAACAATATTTAGAATTTGATTTATATTTTTTTTGCTATTATAAGCAGCTGTTTTATTAGAAAACATAATGTTTTTAGACGCTAGATAAGATTTAATCTCCAAATGATTAATAGAAGCAATAGCTACCACATGGATAGCTATTGAAATAAAAACAGAAATTTTTAAAAAGAGATTGTTTTTATTTTTCTTCAAAAGGGTATTCCTCTATTAATTTTAGGTATCTATTCACTCTATCTTCTAAATATTTTGTGCAAATGAGTTCATTTTCTTGCAGACGTTTTAGCTGAAGTTTTGCTTTATCAATTCTTTTTGGATCATTTTCTAAGAATCCTAAACAAATATTTTTTTCAGCTTCAACTTCTAACATATACGCACTATATAGTTTCTCTTTATCCTTAAGGACCTCTCTCATAGCTTGATAGTCTTGAGAGATAACATCCTCTGTAGAGGTGAAATTTTCTTTAAGTCTTCCTAATAAAAACAATCTTTTTTCAAATCTTTCGTTATTTTCCATATAACAAACAACATCTACATAATCAAGAGCTGCTTCTAAATGTGTTGGCTCGTTTTCAAATATTTTTTGAAAACTAACTGTTTTTAAAGTGCTTATGATTTTTTCAATCTCTTTATTAGAAACTACAAAATCTTCTTTTGCAACATTTGAGAGCAATAATCTTGACAAGTGTAATAAGGATTGAGATTTAAATCTATTCTCTTTTTTGAAGATTGGAATAAATTCTTCATATAAACCAATTGCTTTTTCTTTGAAATTTTGTTTTTCATAGATTTTGGCTAGCTCAAAAATTGTTTGTTCTGGAGATTTGAAAGAATTCTCAGGATAAAAACGATAATTTTGAATTAGCTTTTCTAAAAGAGTAGCTGCATCGATTAGATTATTTTGAAGAGTATTTAAATAGGCGAGTTTAATAGAGAACTCTTCAAAATTCTCTTCATCATCATTATCTAATAGATCTCTATAAATATCAGAAGCATTTTCTGAGAAAGAAACCATTTTTCTATTAGCAAAAAGAGAGTTCTTGTAGTTTTCAGATAAATAACTACTAACCTTGTTAGATAAAAAATCACTTAGCCATATAAGATTATTTCTATTTATCTTACCTTTAGCAATAGAATAGGCATTAAAAAGGTTAAAGGCAGCTTTTTCCAAATGCTCATCATCTATAACATCATCTCTTTTTGCGAGCTCTAAATGGCTGTTGAAAAGGTTAATATAAGTTGTGAATTTATGCTTTGAATCTTTAGAGAGATCAAGTGAAATATTTGCAAAACTAATAAATTCATCTAGATCATTTATTGTATTTCTTATGCAAAATCCAACAAGCAGGTTAATTTCTGATAATTCATCGTTTGAAAAATAAGATTTTTGATCATCTGCTAAGAAAGTTTTTAAAATAGTTAAACTATCCTCAAAATTTTCTAAATCAAAATAAGTTTTAGCTAGTGAGAAATTAAACTCTAAAATCTCACCCTTTTCAAATAGCTCTTTATTTTCTAAAAGATCTTCAATTTCATTTACTAAAGCTTGTCTAATTAAGATTAATTTACTTTCAGATGATTCGTTTTGTAGATCTTGTATGGTGGCGTTAACAATATATTGAAGAGATGTTTTGATAAGGTCTTTGTTTTCTGAAATTGTAATAAGCTCTTTGAATGTATCTTTACTCTTTTTTGTGTTGTTAGTTAAAAAAAGTAAATTAGCGTATTCAAATAAAAAATTTTCAAGGTTTTTTGCTTCTTCAAAATCTTGTGAAATTATATTTTCAAAAATTTTAAGGGACTGGGTATATTTTTCATTATTTTTACTCAGCATTGCTTTTGCAAATAAACTCTCAAAAAGTTTTTCGTCATCTGGGTATTTTAAAACGAACTGGTCAAAGGATCTATTGAAAATATCAAAATCATTTAAATGAAAAGCACTTTGCATCAGCATGATATGTGTTAACTTTGTCTCTTGAGGTTCTAGATCGAGACTCAATGCTTTTTCTAAATGAAGTAATGAATTTTCATAATCTTCTTGATTGAAATAAGAGCGTCCA
>JAAKFW010000040.1 GCA_011064905.1 Candidatus Anoxychlamydiales bacterium
GGCTCTTGAATATGCTCACGAAGATCTTAAGAGTTTGTCTTGGCTGCTGTAAAACAATATGGCCGGGCTCTTGAATATGCTCACGAAGATCTTAAAAAAGATAGAGAGTTTGTCTTAGCTGCTGAGCCCCATCTGTTCGCTAGAGCTTTTAAGGAATTTTAAAAATCAATTTTTGCTTTTTTGTACATTTAAAATAGCGCTAATTATACGAAGTTAATTTTAATAAAAAAATTCTCTAAAGCATGCTTTAGCTTTATGTTTCTTAGTAGAGCTCGTTTTATTTCATCTACTAAAATAGTTATCTTATCTAAAGGGATTAGATTTTCTAGATTTTGTTTTTTTAATAGATCAATTTTATCTGAAAAAAATAAAAATTTTTCATCTGCATTTAATTTTAATAAATGCAGATCTCTAAACCAGTAGAGGAGCTTATCTAAAAGAAGATCTATCTCTTTATGAAATTTTGTTGGGTTTTCTTTTGAAAAACTCTGAACATAGATCTCTTCTAATTTCGATATGGCCTCTGATAAATCAAAAAAAGAAGAAATGTTTTCTTTTGCTAAAATACTGATAAATAGATCTCTTTTTTTTAAGTAATCTGGATGAGTAGCTATCTCTATAGCTTTTCCGATAGAGCCTTGTGCTATTTTAGTAAGTTTTTTCGCATCTTCTACTCCAAGCTCATATTTACTTTGTAAAAATGCTTTTAGATCTTCATCTTGAATAGAGGTAAAATTCATTTTAAAACATCTAGAAATAATTGTTTGTAAAATTTCATCTGCTCTACTAGAAATTAAAATAATATAACTATCGAGAGTTGGTTCTTCTAAAGTCTTTAAAAGGGCGTTGGCGGCAGGAAGTAGCATTCTATCAGCGTCTTTAATTATAAAAACTTTTGCCTCTGCTTCAAATGGAGCCATAAAGACCTGCTCAATTAATAATCTCATTGAAGCAATTGTATGATGAGATGTTTTGCCCTCTGGCTCAAAAATGTGAAGGTCTGGATGTTTATTCTCTTCAATTTTGTTAAGCGCTATAGGATCTATATCTTTTTCTGGATGCATTAAATTGCTAGCTAATATTCTAGCAAACTGAGATTTACCAACTCCTTCAGGCCCTGCAAAAAGCAAGGTATTTGAGATAGTATTATTCTCAATTGCTTTATTTAGCTTTTGCTTGACGTCATTATTTCCAATTAAATCATCGAATTTCATGAACGTTATTTTATAAATTTTTAGATAAAATTCATAGAAAATAAAACTTAAATATATTTTTTCGATTAATAAAAAGCTATCTTATAAGCTCTGAAATGTTTTTTATAGCTTTTTTTAAAACATCTTCTCTAGACTTTGTTGCATCTATTATCTTAATTCTTATAGGAAACTTTTTAACTAATATATGAAAGCCATCTCTTATCTTTTGATGAAACTCCATTTTTTCAGATTCTATTCTATCAAATGACGTCTTAACACGAGATAGCCCAATTTTAGGATCAATATCTAGATACAGTGTTAAATCAGGAATAGCTTTTTCAATAATAAAATCAGAAAACTCTATTACTTTATCGATGCCAAGACCTCTTGCATGACCTTGATAAGCTATTGATGAATCGTTATACCTATCACATAGGACAATTTTATTTTTTTGTAAAGAGGGAAGGATTACTTCTTTTATGTGCTGAGATCTAGATGCTAAAAAAAGGCAAAGTTCAGCTTTTGCTGAGATTTTTATTCCATCTTTTGTATTAAGTAAAAGCTCTCTTACATTCTCACCGAATTTTGTGCCGCCAGGCTCTCTTGTAACTATATAATCTAACTTTTCAGACTCTAGATATTTTTTGATGCTATCAATGAGAGAGGTTTTGCCAGCTCCCTCTCCCCCTTCAAATGTTATGAAAAATCCCTTTTTCACAAAATCTTACTCTTCTTTAATAGGTTCTACTATCTCAATTTTTTGCATGTCAATTAAATTATCATTAGCTTTTAGAGCTACTAATTTTACTCCTTGAGTAGATCTTCCCATAACTCTTAGATCTTTCATTCGCATTCTAAGTGATTGACCTGATTTGGACATTAAAAATACTCCGTCATCATCTTGAACAGATAAGGCGCCTACTACTAGACCATTTCTTTTAGAAGTTAGAATGGATCTTACTCCTTTTCCTCCTCTGTTTGTCTGTCTAAATGTATCTACTCTAGATCTTTTTCCAAAGCCATTCTCACAAACAACTAAAATAGTTTCAGTTCCTTTTACAACTACAGTTGAAATAACATAATCTTTTGGATGTTTTAGAGTAACGCCTTTTACACCACGAGCAACTCTTCCAACGGCTCTAACTAACCCTTCATCAAATCTCACTGCCATACCATTTCTTGTAAATAACATGATTTGATCATTTTCATGAACTAAATGAGCTGATATTAACTTATCACCTTCATCTACGTTAATTGCATTAACACCTTTTTTACGGATATTCCCATATAATGAGACATCTGTTTTTTTAACAACCCCTTTTAAAGTAGAAAGCAAAATGTAAGTTCCTTCTTCTTGAAAAGATCTAACTTTTAAAATTGTTGATATTTTTTCATTTTTTTGTAGAGATTCAATATAGTTAATTAAAGGCCTACCTTTTGTTCTTCTTCCAACTTCTGGTATTTGCCAAACTTTTAACCAATAGCATTTACCAAGCGATGTAAATATCATCAGATAATCATGTGTAGAAGCGACATAAATGCTTTTTAAAACATCTGTCTCTCTTTTCATTTCCATACCAATAACGCCAAGCCCGCCCCTTCTTTGTTCACGGAAAGCTGTTGTCGGCATACGTTTTATATAATCATCATCTGTAATAGCAATAACTACCTGTTCATCTGCGATGAGATCTTCCATATTAAATTCACTCTCAGCTGCTATCACCTTTGTTTTTCTAGGACTTTTATGATACTTTTGAACTTGAGAGAGCTCATCTCTAATAATATTTTTGACCATCTCTTCTGATGCTAAAATTGCTTTGAGGTGAGTAATTTTTATTAAAAGATCTTGATACTCTTTATCAATTTTATCTCTTTCCATTGCTGTTAATTGATAAAGTCTTAAATCTAAAACTGCATTTGCTTGTCTTTCTGTAAATGAATATTTACTCATAACTTCTGTTCTTGCAGAATCTCTATTCTTACAAGCTCTTATAATTCTTACAATTTCATCTAGATGATCTAAAGCTTTTAAATAACCTTCTAAGATATGAGACCTAGCTTGAGCTTTATTTAATTCAAAACGAGTTCTTCTTCTAATAATTTCCACTCTATGATCAACCCAAGCCGTGATCATATTTTTAACGTTCATTATGCGGGGAAGACCTTTATCCAAAGCTAGCATGTTGCAACCAAAGGTTACTTGCATATCACTAAATTTATATAGCTGATTTATTATAACATCTGGAATCTCGCCTCTTTTAAGCTCTAAAATTATTTTAAGACCATCTTTATCAGAATCATCTCTAATATCTGAAATTCCGGTAATTATTTTGTCATTTACAAGATCTGCTATTCTTTCAATTAATCTAGATTTATTTATGCCGTATGGGATTTCTGAAATAGCTATGCATTGTCTACCATTTGGTTTTTCTTCAACTTTCATAACTCCGCGAAGAAGTAATTTTCCTCTTCCTGTATGAAATGCTTCATTAATACCTCTATATCCACAAATAACCCCGCCTGTTGGAAAATCAGGAGCTGGCATCACTTTCATAATATCATCGATTGAGACTTTTTCATCTTGTAAAACAAGAAGGGTAGCTTCTATTAGCTCATTTAAATTGTGAGGAGGAATGTTAGTTGCCATTCCAACGGCAATTCCAGAAGAACCATTACATAAAAGATTTGGGAATTTCGATGGAAAAACAACAGGTTCTGTTTTAGTTTCATCATAGTTCGGAACAACATCTACTGTATCTTTATCTAAATCTTCCATTAACTGCATAGCAGCGTGAGTCAATCTCGCTTCAGTATAACGCATGGCAGCCGGAGGATCTCCATCGATAGACCCAAAATTTCCCTGACCATCAACTAGAGTGTATCGCATATTCCAATCTTGAGCCATTCTAACTAAAGTTGGGTAAATTACAGTTTCACCATGTGGATGATAATCACCAGATGTGTCCCCAGATATTTTTGCGCATTTTCTATGTTTTGCACCTGGAGATAAGTTTAACTGTTTCATCGCATATAAAATTCTTCTTTGAGACGGTTTTAACCCATCTCTAACATCGGGAAGAGCCCTTGAGATAATAACAGACATTGAATAGCGCAGATAACTCTCTTTCATCTCCTCTTCAACATTTCTCGGAAGAATTTTTTCATTTTCCGTATAACTCATAGTTTCTCCTAATTTTTAAATTTTTATACATCCAGATTTTTAACAGAGAGAGCGTGTTGCTCGATAAATTCTCTTCTTGGAGCTACTTCTTCGCCCATAAGCATCGAAAACATATGATCTGCTGCAATTGTATCTGGAAGAGTTACTTTAATAAGAGTTCTTTTAGTCGGATCCATAGTAGTTTCCCATAGCTGATCAGCGTTCATTTCACCTAGACCTTTGTAGCGCTGTATCTCAATGCCTTTTCTGCCATTTACTCTTAAAAATTTAATAAGCTCCTTTAAAGTTGCAACGGGAATTGTGACATCTCCTTCTTCTACTATGTCAAAAAGATTTCCATTTGCTTTTAAATAGGTATTGAAATCCAAATCAAATTTTATAAGTTTCTTTTTAAGTTCCAAAAAACTTTTTTGATCGTAGAGCTCAATGAAAGGTAGAGATTTCGCTCTAAATACTTTCATCTCTTCCGTAACTTCCTCTTCAGGAATAGATTTAATTGTTTCTTCAAACTGAACTAATTGAATTTCTTCATTCTCTTTTTTTAGATCAACTAATTCATCTTCGGAATATATAAATCTATCTTCTGTTCCAATTGTAACTTGATATTTTGGATAGTCTTCATTTTGATTTTTCGCTGTAATAAATTCTTTAAAAGGTATCCCCTTTCGCTCTAAAGTAGCTACTAATGATTCAATATCTACAATAATAGATAAAAGATCTTTTAGCTCTTTTTGATCTAAGGATTCTTCAGATGCGTCTCTTCTAATCAAAATATCAGAGACTCCAAGCTCTAGAAGATATTCATCCATCTCTTTTTCAGAGTGAATAAAACGAATAGTTTTTTTTCTTTTAACTCTATAAAGAGGGGGCCTTGCAATATAGATAAAATTGTTATCTATTAAATCTAACATATGACGATAGAAAAAGGTTAACAGAAGGGTTCTGATGTGAGATCCATCAACGTCAGCATCCGTCATGATAATAACTTTATGATATCTTAGTTTCTTGACATCAAAATTATCTTTTCCAATACCGCAGCCAAGAGCTGAAATGATTGTTCCGATTTCAGTGTTTTTTAAAATCTTTTGAAGTCTTGATTTTTCTACATTTAAAATTTTACCACGAATAGGCAAAATTGCTTGAAACCGTCTATCTCTTCCCATTTTAGCAGAACCACCGGCTGAATCTCCTTCCACTATATATATTTCACATTTTTCAGGATCGGTCTCTTGACAATCCGTTAATTTTCCAGGAAGTCTAGTTGAATCCATCGCTGTTTTTCTAAGAGTTAATTCTCTTGCTTTTTTCGCTGCTTCTCTTGCTTGCGCAGCTATTATTACCTTTTCTGCAATCATTTTTGTAATAGATGGATTCTCATCAAAATATATCGATAACTCTTCACCTGTTATTTGCTGCACAACAGAACCAACGTCTGTGTTACCAAGCCTTTGTTTTGTCTGTCCCTCAAACTGAGGGTTTGGAACTTTCACAGAAACTACAGCTGTAATTCCCTCTCTCATATCATCGCCTGCTACAACTATTTTATCAGCTCTAGCCGCTCCGGATTTTTTTATGTAATTGTTCAAAACGCGAGTCAGTGCTGTTGAAAATCCTGTTAAATGAGTACCGCCTTGCTTTGTTGCAATATTGTTTACATAAGTATGCATGGATTCTGAAAAAGACTCATTCCATTGCATAGCTACTTCGACATCGATAGGACCGTCATGACCTTCTTTTTGAGCATGAAAATATATTGGCGGTTCAAATAATGGCCCTTTACTAGTATTTAAATATGATACAAAAGAAGCTAGACCTCCAGAATAATTAAAATGAACATCTTCTCTACCATCTTCCGTCTCATCTATAAAATATAAATTAATTCCTTTATTTAAAAACGCAAGCTCTCTAAATCTTTGTAAAAGAGTGTCATAATCAAATTTAGTTACAGCAAAAAGAGTCTCATCGGGATAAAATATAATTTTAGTTCCTCTTTTTGATGTCGATCCAATTTCCACAAGATCTTTTACGACTTTTCCTTTTGAAAACTCCATCTCATATGTAGTGCCATTTTTATATACTTGAGCTATAAATTTCTGAGATAAAGCATTTACGCAAGAGACTCCAACACCATGAAGTCCCCCTGATACTTTATAAGTGTCTTTATCAAACTTGCCACCAGCGTGCAAAACTGTCATAACAACTTCTAAAGCAGTAACATCTTTTTTTCTTTTCTTTGATTCAGTTTCATGTTTTTCAATAGGAATGCCCCTTCCATTATCTTCAACTGAAACAGATCCATCTTTATTAAGTACTATGGTTATCTCCGAGCAAAAACCTGCCATTGCTTCATCGATACAGTTATCGACAACTTCATATACAAGTTGATGAAGCCCCGATTTCGCTGTATCTCCGATATACATTCCCGGTCTTTCTCGAACTGCTTCTAGTCCTTCTAAAACTGTTATGGACTGTGCAGTGTATTTTTCTTCTTTTGCCATTGTAGTCATGCCTTCTCACTTAGGTTGAATTTAATAAAAAAAATTACCCTATTTTAAAAATAATATTTCTAATAGTATCTTTTGAAAATTTCTCTTGCATAAGAGATATTAAACGTTTTTTTTCTTGAGTCATCAAGATACTCAAAAGTGTTGAGCTTTTAACTCGCACATATAATGTTTTATTTTCAAAAGAAATAGCTTTTGTCATTGGAGATAATTTTTCACCCACCAATTTAGGCCAATAATTGATTATGAAATTCGGGTTTTTTAAATAGTTTCTTTCAATATCATTAAAAATACTTGGTATAATATTTTTTAAAAGCTTATTTGTTGATAAACATCTTCTATTCATAGTCCCGCTTTTGAGATAACTTTTTATTGATCTTAGCCAGTTTTTATTTTAACAAATTTAATTGAAGTTAGCAAGAAAATTAAATGAAAAAAAGTAAAGATAGTGAGTATGAAATGATAAAATATATAGACATAGATAAAACGTCATTAAACGCTGTAACAATAGGCCCTGCTGCTATCGCTGGATCTATACCGATTTTTGCGAAAAAAATAGGAGAGAAAACGCCTAAAAAGCTACCAGTAAAACAAGCTCCAATTAGCCCGGATCCGACCATAACAGCGAGAGCAAATGGATTTGTTCCAAAAGGAGAAGAACCAATCAAATTCATAAGATAAACTATAACTCCACAAACCACTCCAAAAATAAGCCCTATTGTAGATCCTGTTAAAAGTTCTTTAAAAATAGCCTCAGCTCTAGTTCTTTTAGTTATAAGACCAAATGCTATGCTTCTAACAAGCACCGTAGAACATTGAATACCAATATTTCCAGACATTCCTGTGATTAGTGGCACAAAAAACAGAACAAAAGTTAATAAAACGCTTTCTTTGCTTTGAAAAGAAGATATTATTCCTACATTTATAAAGCCTGCAATTAAAGTAACTATTAACCAAGGAGAGCGAGCTAAAAATCTTTTCATGATAGGTTCTTCATTAGATACATTTTCATACGTACCAGAGATCTTAGCAAAAGTCTCGTCTGCTACATCTTCCATTGCCTCTAAAACATCTTCCCCAGCTATAACTCCAATTAATTTCTCTTTTTCATCAACAACTGGTAAAAACAAAAGTTTATACCTCTCAAAAAGATCGATAATATCTTTTCTTTTAACCTCTGCTATAACTTTATGTAAAATAGGTCTCATTACCTGTTTTAAAAAAGCTTCTTCGTGGTTTACAACCATGTTTCTTGCAGGAACATATCCCTTTAGCTCCTGATTGTCATTTAATATAAAAATACCCTTTGTAAAATCGATTCTAGGATGGTCGTGAATAAAATTTGCAGCATCTTTAATTGTTTTATCCATATTAAATGCAAAAAAATCACTTGTCATCAACCTTCCGGCTGAATTTCTTTTATGTTTTTTTTGCTCTAAAATTTTTTTAGCCTGTTTAGGATTGATTATCTCCATAAACCTTTTAAAACGTCTCTCTGACATATCATCTAAAATAAAAACAGCTTCATCTGTAGGCATTTTTTCAAATAGTTTTTTTACCTCTCTCTCTGGCATATATCTAAATATAGTAAGCCTTGTCTCTGGAGTTGTATTAATTATAAAGTTGATTTTTGCATCTCTTGTTTGTAGGCTATCATATAATATAGGCCTTGCATGAAAAGGCAAGTGAGCAGCTGCATATGCTAGATCTATAGCTGAGTGCTGAGTCGCTATTTTGGCAATATCATGAGATATTACTTGTGATGTTTTCTTATGGAAAGCTCTTTCTAATTTTTCTTTTAAAAGATCATCTATTTTTGTAGTTGGAGACTGCATTAAATCTACTTGATTTTCATAATCTTTATTATTTGAATCTTCCATGATTTATCCTTAACGCTTAAGGGCAAGCGAAAACAAAATATAAATATATCTTTGTTTAAATACAAGATTTAAAAAATTTAAAGTCTGATTAAAATTTTTCTATCCAAAATCAAAAAACTCTTGTATTATTTATTTTTCATTAAAAAAAAGGAGAAAATCATGCCTGAGACATTAGTAGTTGTTAGTAAAATTAAAAAATTTATCAAAGAAAAAGCAGAGCTTAGCACATCTGCTGGAGCAATTGATAAAATCTCTGAGATAGTTGAAAAAGAGTGCTTAAAAGCGGCTCAAAAAGCTAAAGAGTCCAATAGAAAAACTGTATTAGATAGAGATTTTCCAGAAGAGATGTAGAAAGTCTCAGCCTGGCTATTTATTACGAGAGTTTTTGCTCTCCTAATTTATATTTATAGAAACCATATGTTAAAAAAACTAAAAGTTTGGGCCGTCGCGACAAGAGCAGAGACTCTCGTCGCTTCAATAAGCCCTATGATTATTGGAACTTTTTTAGCCTCTAAAGAGGTTAAACTAAATTACCTAGTTTTAGCTTTAACATATCTTTATGGTATTTGTTTGCATATAGGCACTAATCTATCTAATGATTATTATGACTATCTGAAAGGAGTTGATACTGATGATAGGATCGCTCCTTTTAGTACAATACAAAGAAACCTAACATCTTTAAAGCAGATAAAAATTGCGTTTTCCCTCTCATTTTTATTTGCTTTTTTTATTGGGCTTTTTTTAATAATACAAGGAGGAATAATTACAGCTTCCTTATTTGTTTTCCCAATAATTTTTGGATATTATTATACAGCTGGCAAAAACCCGCTTGGATACATGGGTCTTGGAGAAATTTTAGTTCTTGTTTTTTTTGGTCCATATGCTTGTTTGGGAACTTATTATCTTCAAACTCTAAAAATTTCATATCTTCCTATAATTGCAAGTTTAGGGCCAGGATTTTTATCTGTTGCAATATTAGTTATTAATAATTTAAGAGATATCGATCTTGATAAAATTGGTGCTAAAATAACATTAGCCGTAAGGTTTGGGGAAAAATTCGCTAAAGCTGAATATGTTGCAAGTCTAACTTTAGCTTTTTTAGTTCCTTTTATTTACTTTATGCTGCTCAGAAAGCCACTTGTTTTAGCAGCTAATGTTTTTATTTTTTTCGCACCTTTCAAACTTATCTACAGTTTTAAAAACCCAAAGCTTTTAAATGAGGGTCTTAAAAAAACAGTTCTACTTTTAATTATTTATACTATAGTTTTCTCATCCGCTCTATA
>JAAKFW010000041.1 GCA_011064905.1 Candidatus Anoxychlamydiales bacterium
AATTTTTGCGCAATATCGTAGTTTCGATCAAATCTATTTATTCAAAAGTGATGCTAAAGATTCTGTGACTTTAGAAGTATATGATTTAGGTTTAAATCGACTAAGAACAAGACCTATTACAACAGAGTCTCTTTCAGATATATATC
This sequence comes from Candidatus Anoxychlamydiales bacterium, assembly GCA_011064905.1. Classification (GTDB taxonomy): domain Bacteria; phylum Chlamydiota; class Chlamydiia; order Chlamydiales; family SM23-39; genus JAAKFX01. The sequence goes on from JAAKFW010000041.1 coordinate 147, forward strand.
ATTTGCCAAGTGGTTTAGGAGGAAATGTTAAGGAGTGTGTAAATAGGCTTTTAAAAGAAGGTTATCATCCCTCCTTGGAAGGTTGGGAATCTTCTGATTTTAAATCAGATGCAAGCAAGCTTGGTGAGCATTCGATGCTCAATATTGATAAAGTAATTTCTGATGTTGAATCAAAAGTTGTAAAAAATCATCGGGATGACATAAATATTGACGAATTTACTTGCCCGATAACTCAATGTATAATGGAAGAGCCTGTTATGACTAATTGTGGTCACTCATTTGAATCATGGGCTATCAGACAACATATCGAATATAATATGGGAAAAGCTCCATGTCCAAAATGTCGAGATCCTATACAAGAGGATAAACTGACCCTCAATTATAGTCTTAGAGATGCTATTGAATTGGAGCAAAAGAAAGTTCAAATATCTTCATTGGTACCTTCATTAAAAAATCTTTTCAAGGGAAAAAACAATGAAGATCTAGCGCAACCATTGTTAAAGCAGGCAAAAATACATTTAGAAAAGAAGGAGTATAATGAAGCATTGAGCTTGAATATGAATGCAATAAAATACTGCAATAAAAGCGAATATTATACGAATATTCCTTTAATCTTTGAAAAGCAAAAAGAGCAAGCAAAAGCTTGTTTAGCTTACCTATATCTTAGCACATATCAGAAAGATTTTGCTGAATCTTTACAGAGTCTTCAAAAAGCATTTAAACTTGATTCAAATTTCCCCGAACTTGCTTTTTTGATCGCTCAAACTTTTAAAAGAATTGAGAAGAATGAAGAAGCTGTATATTTCTATAGAAAAGCTGCAGAGGTGTTTTTAAGAAAAGATGAAAAAAAACAAGCTATTAAATGTTATCAAGAAGCGATATTTATTAAACCAGATTCTATGGAATTATATGACAATTTAGCATCTCTTTATGATGATAATAAACAAAAAGCTCATATTTATTTAAAAGGAGCGCTTTATTTCATTTCAAAAAATCTATCTAAGGAAGCTGAATCATTATGTTCTAAAGCTAGAGAATATTGTTCAGAGGATTACTTAATTCAACAACCTTACCTAGATTTATTGGAACAAGATGAACGATTGGATGAATTAACAAAAAATTGCTATGAGCTTGGAAAAATTTTTGAGAAAAAAAATGCCGATAAAGAAGCCATTGCTTGCTATGAAAAAATTATTAGGGTTTACAATTCTGCTGGACGTAATTCTGCTCGAATCTATCGCGATCTTATCTCTGTGGTTAGACGTAGTGAAACAAAAGAAAGATTACTATCTAAATACCTTGAATGGATTGCTGTTTGCATAAAAGCTAAAGACTGGAAAGAAAGCGAAGAAATTACTAATGAGGCTATTTTAGTAATTGGAGAAGATTCACAACTTTTGAAAAAACTAAAAAAAATATATGGTCTTACAAAATCTGTTAAATTAGAACCAGTATTACTAAGATTGGGTGAAGCCTATGAGAAAGAAACCAAGTTTGAGAAAGCACAAAAAGTTTATAAAGTGGCATGGGATGCATTTCAAAACATAAAAGCCTGTTTTTCTTTGACATCTTTATTGTCAGAAAAAGATGCTTCAATAGAAGCTTTAGAAATTTATAAAAAATTAGCTGAAAGGCTTTATTTAAATGGTGATATGCAGAACTTGAATAAGTGTGTATCAAAAATGATAGGCTTAGATGTTAATTTGATTAATTTCAATCAACAAGAAAAAATGGCTTTTTTAGCTCAAAAATATGCTTCAGATCTTTTTCTTAAAGTCAACGTTCTTCAGACGGATTTGAGTCATGCGAAAGAACAGTTGCGGTATAATTCAAATATAATTGCAACAATAACTTCGGATATAAAACCCATTAAAACTCTACAAGAACATACTGGAGATGTATGGACTTTAAAAATGTTGCCATATGATCAACTAGCTAGCGGATCCTTTGATAAAACAATCAAAATATGGGATTTGAATAATTTTCAATGTGTCGGAAATTTAATAGGACATAAAGCTGAGGTTCGATGTGTTGAACTATTACCTAATGGATTATTAGCAAGCGGATCCATTGATAGTGCAATCAAAATATGGGATTTGAGGACATTTACTTGTAAAAAGACTTTAGATGATCATGTGGGAAGTGTTCAGGGTTTATTACCTTTATCTTTTAATCGCCTTGCAAGTGTATCTGGCGATAAAACAGTCAAAATATGGGATTTGAATAATTTTAAATGTGTGAAAACTCTAGAAGGTCATTCTTCACATATATGGAGTATTGAACTTTTATCAGATGGGTTATTTGCAACAAGTTCTGCGGATTGTACAATCAAAATATGGGATTTAGATAGTTATGGATGTGTGAGGACTTTAAAAGGTCATGCTGAAAATGTTACGACGCTGCAGTTTTCGCCTCATAAGAATAATCTATTTAGTGGATCTTGGGATAATACAATCAAAATATGGGATTTGAATAATTTTAAATGTGTGAAAACTTTAGAAGGTCATACAAATGTAGTAAGAGAACTAAAACTTTTATCAAAAGAGTTATTAGCATCTGCCTCAGATGATAAAACAATCAAAATATGGGATCTAACTAAAGGGGTTTGTATAAAAACTTTGGAAGGCCCTAATAAAGTTTATGCTCTTGAACTTTTAGAGAATGGCCAGCTCGTTAGTGGTTCTTCTGATAAGACAATCAAAATATGGAATTTGCCTCGTTATGAGTAAACTGCTTTTATTTTGATAAGGATAATTTTTTTATGAGAAAATCATAAGCTTGACAACTGGTCTTTTATTCTAATATGGGTTTATTTGATCGCAAAAAAGAGATGTAAAATGAGAGTAAATAAAGACACAATAAATACGAGCCTTTTACGGCATTCAAATAAAAATAATCGAAACAGAACTTCATGCGCATGTACTTGTTTAATTACGATTTCAAGAATAGCCGCAGATACATTAGCTGTAATACCTGTTCTAGGGTTAGGGATAGGAATCCTTTACATTGAGGACTTGTATGGAGTTAATAGTAGGCTAATAACAATAATAACGTCTATCGGGGTAGTTGCAATGATGACTTGTTCCTTTGCAATAGTACACAGGAGCTGTAATAAATGGTTGAAAATCGAAGATGATGAAGTCTCAATCCCAACTTTTATGCCATTCATGCCACATTAAACGATGTTCAATTGTTTTTATTTTTTCTTATTCATGAGCTGACAAGAAATTCTTTAGCATTTACAAAAAATCACTCAATATCAATTAATGGATTCTGTTTTTTTAATTCAAGAGAGGTTTTATGTTTAAAAAACTATTGGTACTTTGTTTATTTTCGTTTTTAATGGTTTATGCACAAGAAGAAATATCGAAAAAATCATTTCAAAAAAACAAAGATATTGAATGTTTCCCTGCATTTAATAAATTACCTGATTTTACAATTTTTAGAGCTGAAGAATATGTTTACTCAGATTTGTATTATCAAATCATTAATTATTTGATAGATCACAATTTAACGGATTACGAAGCTTGCTTAGATGATATGAAAAGAGTTTTATCGGAAGAGTTTATACAGGATATGAATGATACTTATGATTATTTTAATAATGAGCTAGAAGATTTAACAGAAGAAGCAGAAGAGTATAAAAAAGCTGCAAATTTTTCTTTAGGTGAACTAGAAAGCTATATAAATGAAGATCTTGATTTAGAAGAAAAAAATGATGATCTATTAATGTTAATTCATTTTTATGCGCAAAAAAATAAAATTGAAGAAATAGAGTCCTTAATTCCATTGCTAGATAATATTAATCCTGATTTTCAGAAACGTGCTAGCTATTGTTTGAATTTAGAAAATTATAATGATCGATGCTGGAAAGATCAGGGAAACTTAATATTGATGAAATTATATTTTAAAATGAATTTACGAGAAAAAGCAGAGTTCTTATTTGATGAAATAGAAGATCAAAAAAAGAAAATACAAGCTTTTGCTCTAATGGCGCAATTTTATATGAAAGCTAAACATCCTTTTTCTTTTGAATCTTCTTTCAAAAGTGCATTTATAGAAGGAGTTTTCGTAGAATCGCCTCATAATTATATGTTTTGGTTATGTTTAAGAAATTATGCGCCAGAAATATATTATAATCTCATTGAGAGTTGTCTAAATGAAGGGTGGTCTTTAACTATGTTAAAAAACACCTTTGACGGGGGAGAATTCTATGTAGATAGAAATACTAGTACATATGTAGAAGATTATTTACCTTATAATTTTGCTCAATCGATATATTTTATTAGGGATCAAAAATACTCAGAAATTTCAAATATAAAACTTTCTAAAAGATCGACTTTTGAGAAAATTATAAATACTCGTTTAATGGAAGAATATTATAACAATAGTGATTGGAAAAATTTTGATAAATTGATTAAAGAATATGCTCCTTTTGAGTGTTGGTATCAGAATGATTGTAACCGTGATTATGATGAACGACAAGTTATAGCAATGCAAAGTTATTTAAAAAGAGGAGATTATGAATCTGCAATTAATGCTATTAAGACTCCAGATTCTGATTATTTGAAATATGATCAACCTCTAACGCGTGAAACAATGAAAATACTGATGTATTATATAGTGAAAAAAAACATCAAAGATAATAATGAGAAAAATTAATTTTTTGTTCTTATTTTTTATGATGTCTAATCTTTATGCTGTGGATTTCCCGATATCTACAGAAAAAAGAGCCTGTACTAATTGCAGATTTTTTGAGAAAAACAGCGGAGATAATCAATCCGCTGTTTATATTTTCATATCGTTTTCTGTACCAGAAAACACATGGTTAGAATTAGATAGAACAACTTCGCCTATAAATAAGATATTTGTAGTTAGAGGAATTCCAAATAATAGTTTTGAAGCGTTTGAAAAACAAATAGCAGCATTAAAAGATACAGGATTTAGTTCTTCTGTAGAGATTAACCCTGAATTGTTTCATAAATATGAAATTAAAAATGTTCCAAGCTTTGTTGTAACGGATGGAGGGAGTTTTAAAAAAGTTTCGGGGAATATTTCTTTGCAAACGGCTTTAGAAATACTTGAAAAGAAAGATTAAATGCACAAAATTTCTAATAGAAATTCGTAACTTTGAATCATTTTGCATATATAGATTATATATAATATAAGTCTTATATATGATATACCTATACTTGCTAGTTCAAAAAAGTAATAGCATAAGCGATAATAAATAATGCTATCTTGGTTTCGAACCCGTCATTTGAAACAGCCTGAATCCATCTAGGCATAAATTGAATGGTACCAGTGTACATGGTAGAAACTGTTTTGAGAACATCCCTAATTTCCGATATTTTTTTAGCCAATATAGAAGTCTTTGATTTTTACGAATTTTTCACCAGTTATATAATCATATATAGCGAAATCTTATATTTAACCTGACATTCCGCCAATTATATAGCTATATTTAGCGGAATCTGGTTTTTATTTGACATTTCGCCAATTATAATGTTATATTTAGCGAAAAGTTAAAAAAGTGGGGTAACATGGGGGAAATTATTGGAAGGAAAGAAGAGATAAAAAAATTGCAAGATTTAATTAATTCTACCCAAGCAGAATTATTAGCTATTTATGGGAGAAGAAGGGTTGGTAAAACATATTTAATAAGCGAATTTTTTAAAGATAAGGGGGTTTACTTTGAATTGAATGGGATTCCGAAAGGCAAAATGTCAGATCAACTCAGACGTTTCCCCATGGCTTTTCATGAAGCATTTTTATCGCCAGAGATTCTACCTTATCCTAAGGATTGGACAGAGGCTTTTTCTTTACTGATTAAAAAATTAAAAAAAATTCCGGAAAAACGTAAAGTAATTTTCTTTTTTGACGAATTGCCTTGGTTAGCAACTCCTCGATCTGATTTGCTTATTTCTCTGGAGCATGCATGGAATCGTTATCTTTCTAGAAGAAAAAATTTTATAATGATTTTATGTGGATCTGCTGCGTCATGGATGATTAACAAAATTATTAATAATAAAGCGGGACTTTATGGACGTTTAACCGAGAAAATACAACTTCAGCCTTTCTCTCTTTCAGAAACTGAAGATTATTTGAAAGCCAAAAATATTCAACTTGATAGGAAACAGATTGTGGAAATTTATATGGTAACGGGGGGAACTGCAAAATATTTAAATCACATTAAAAAAGGTCTTTCATCTTCTCAAATTATTCAATCATTATGTTTTTCTCCTCAAGGATTTCTTGCTACTGAATATAAACTCTTATTTCAATCTCTTTTTGATAATGCTAAAATACATACAGATATACTCGAAACACTTTCAGAATCAAAACATGGATTAACACTTGTCGAAATAATAAAAAAAACTAATATTAGTTCTGGTGGCCGTTTATCTAATATATTAAATGAATTGGAAAGTTCTGGATTTATACAATTTATTCCATTTTATAATAAACGTAAAAAAGAAGGGCATTATCGCATTATTGATGAATATTCTCTTTTTTATTTGGCTTGGATAAGACAAGCTTTGTTTAATCAAAACAGACCTATCAGTAATAATTATTGGCTAAATTTACATCGATCTCCAAAATTTTTAAATTGGGCCGGATATGCTTTTGAAAATATATGTTTAAAACATATTAATAGAATCATTGAAGCTTTAAAAATATCGATTGTTAGCAAAAGTGTTGCTTATTGGGCTTATCGACCAAGAAAAAAAGAAAAAACATCTGGAGCTCAAATTGATTTGATCATAGATAGATCAGATAATTGTATCAATTTATGCGAGATAAAATTTTCTGATAGTAAATTTGTTATTAAAAAAGACTATGCAGAAAAAATGAATCAAAAAAGAGAGGTATTTCGATCTATAACAGAGACAAGGAAAACACTTTTCAATACGATAATAACATCTTATGGAGCAATTGAAAATGCAGCATATCATTCTTGTATTGATCAACAAGTAGATATTAATAGTCTTTTTATGTTTTAGCGCCAGTTTTATATTAATAAAAGCGGCGGGATAAAATTAAAAAATTATTTTTGTTCCACCAGCGAAAATTTCAAATGCTTTAAAGCCGACTATGTATTCTGAAGAAATTATTACAAATCAAAGGATTCAGATGCAGCTTCTTTAATTGACCCTACTTCTGATAAAACTCCTACTTCTATTAGATCTACTGTAAGCAGCTATGTTAATGCCATGAATTTCTTAGAAGATACTGATGAGCCCTTTTCAATTAGAAAATGGATACAAGATGATAAAAAGAAAAATTGGTTATTTTTATCCATGCTTCCCGATCAAAGAGATGCTTTAAGACCTATAATTTCAGCTTGGACATCAATTGCAATTAAAAGCCTCTTTGGCTGTAAGCCTGATGAAAAACGGAGACTATGGTTTTTTATGGATGAACTTCCTGTCCTTCATAAAATAAATGATTTATCTAGTTGTTTAGCTGAAAGCAGAAAATATGGAGGCTGTGTTGTCTTAGGTTTGCAAAACATGCCTCAATTGGAAGATATCTATGGCCCTCATCAATCAAAAACCATAATTGATCTTTGTTTCTACAAAATTTCTTCTCCGCATGGCAAGTTATGATTTGGCTCATCAATTATCAAAAACATTAGGGGAAAGAGAGACTTCTGAAATTCAAGAAGGAATTTCTTATGGTGCTAATGAAATAAGAGATGGAGTTAATTTATCCAAAATTATTAAAGAACGTCCAACAGTATCTCCTACAAATCTATTATCTTTGGGAGATTTGGAAGTTTTTATTAAAATGCCAGGAAATATTCCTTTGACCAAGATTAAGTTAAAATACAAGAAAATTGCTTCAAATTGTTCTTCTTTTGTTATTAAGTAAAAAGACCAAAGACAAAGAAAGTTAATAACTTTTAGCTATTAATTCCTTAACTTCAGCAACCGAATGGCTCGTCACAAATTCATTAAGATCATCAGCTATTGCAACAGGGACATATATACGTTTTTTTGCTACTTTTTTTGAACCCTTAGGCCTTCCAGCCCCGTGTCTTCTTCCTCCGCGTCCTTTTGTCTTATTTTCAGCTATTTTAGAAATGTTTTTATTGAGTTTTTGCTTAATGAATTCACGCAAATAGAGAGGGTAGTTCTTTATAACCTCTTCCCTAGAATCGCCAGCATATTCAACGTCCGGATACAAAAGATGACTAAAAACCCAAACTTTATAGCTTTTGTTAAAATAGGGTTTAATTTTTCCTATTTCTTTCAAAGCTATTTTTAGGTTTATTTCTATTTCTTGTTTGGAGGCCATTTTAACCGTCTTTCTTTAAAATGTTTTTTTGTCTTATTAATGTAAAAAGCTGCAACTTCTTTCTTTTTGCTTTTGCCATGGCTAATTTTGATCGTGCAGACATATTTACCTTCTTTATCATAAAGTTTGTGATCAATACTTCCTTAAATTATCTTCCAGCCAACAATTTTTAAGTATTTGCGATAGGTACGTTCCTCTAGAGGTTTATACGTCATTACAATCGGGTTTCTGTTATTTATTCTTATTTTAGAATGTTTAGGATAAAAAATCAAACAATTTAACTAAGCTATTAAAAAGAAGCAACTTACAAAAACAAAACATTCTATTTAAACTCATTTGGAGCAAAAAGAAAGAGAATGATTTTGAATGATTTTTTTAAATGAGATTTTACAGCAATCGCCTGATATTAAAGAACTTATGTAACATAAGTTATATTATCAGACCTTAAGGCAACGTTCTAATATAGGCAAGCGATAAAGTAGTAATTAAATTAAATATGAGATCACTCACATTTATAGAAAAATTGTTTTTCAATAACGACGCACTTGTAAGTACTCCAAAAGTAATGAGATCACTTATAGAAAAATTAAAAAGCCTTCTTTCAGGAACAATTTCAAGTTCACTAGGGCCAGGTATTAGAGCCTCTAGATTATTTGTCAGACCAACTATATCGGCTCCTTCAGTTTCTTGCCTTCCAAATAACTCTTCATCGTTAAGAAACTGTTGTATTCTTGCTCTTAAATTCTCTTCATTATTATTTCTATCAAATAGATCCAATAGATCCAATTGATCGTTGTCTGCATTCTCTTGAATTCCAACCAACTCTTCATCGTTAACATGATTTACTGCCAAAAAAGGGTTTACATCTGTAATTGCTCTTATATTTCCCATTTTTTTCTCCTTATATTTTAATGTTAATTAAAAAGACGTTGCCTTTATCCTTTATTAAGGAAATAATTTTAGCATTTTATTAATATTAATTTCAATATGTATTATTGTTTTTTTTAACTAACAACTCAAATCACTAATTACAAAGACATTAAGCAAAAAGTTCCCTTATGCCCAGCATGCGCTTTTCAGCATAAGTATTTTATTGCCAGCAACTTATGCGCAAAAGATGCGTTGTCAAAAACCTTAATTATCCTATATTTAGATTGTTACAGAGAATTCACTAGACCATTTAGAAGGCTTAGAACACAATTACAAAACAAGAATCTCCTGGTATCCCATATAATTACACGTTCACCTGTAGCTGCATGACAAAAAAGCTCATAAAGAACTAGATCGCCATTACCCCGGCTAATGTTACCGATTCATCAGGATTCAGACATGCCTGTCCCAGCCAGGGAGCTTGCTATTTAGATAAGGGATATTGTATAAATCCCGCTCCAAGAATAGCGAAGGCTAAAGGTGTTCATTTAGCCGCGATCAAAAAAATAACATGAAAAACAAGAATAGAGATCTAGATCGTTGGTATAGTGGGGTCGCTCTCCATATGAAAGAGTGTTTTCTCAAAGAGAAAGAAGAGTTCGTTATCGAGGGATTGTTAAGAACCAATTTGCCGCTTTTATGCAAGCAATTTGC
>JAAKFW010000042.1 GCA_011064905.1 Candidatus Anoxychlamydiales bacterium
GGAAAAGATTTAATTTTAAGATGTCTGAGTGGCTTAGAGACGTTGGTGCAAAATCTCAGACAGGTAAAGAATTGTACATGATCATTCATGATGAGAGAAGTTCTTTGTAGCTTAATATATGTATTGATCTGTTATAAAAGGTGGAAAAGACAGCCACACGAAATATAGAAAGGATAATAAAACAGTAATTATTCCTAATCATAAAGAATTAAAAAGAGGATTAGAAAAAGCTTTGTTAAAGTTTTTAAAGGAGATCAAATAATGCGTTATCATTTTAAAATGCATAAAGAAGGAAAGAGCTTTTGGGCTGAATGTCTAGAACTTAAAGGCTGTATTACTCAAGGAAATTCTAAGGCAGAATTATTAGAAAATATGCAAGAAGCTCTTAATTTATACTTAGAAGAGCCTGAAAATTCTTCATATTTAGCTCCTTTACCAAAAAAAATAAAAACAACTACTGCTTCTATAATTGAAGTTCACGTAGATCCTGAAATTGCCTTTTCATTTTTGGTTAGATATTACAGAATTAAAAATAATATGACTCAAGCTGAATTAGCTAAAGAACTTGGCTTTAAGAGAATTTATAGTTATCAACGCCTTGAGAGAAAATGTAATCCTACTCTTGAGACTATTTTTATGATAAAAAGTTTTTTTCCTGAATTTTCCATTGATTATGCACTTTCGTGAAAAATCTTAGATATTTCCCTAACTTATTTGTTTGATTTTTTTTTTATCTTTTACAGTACATTTAATGAATCTGTTTCTTTTAATGCTAAATTTAACTCTATTTTCCACGCTCTTTCTTTGTTTTAAAATTTGACATTTTAATATTAGACGAAATGTGAGTATTTCTGCTTAATTTTTACAAGAATTTGTTTCTGCTTTACAAAAAATATTTTATTTGTAAACAATGTTTGTAAATTATTTTTTGATAGAAAAAATGCTACGTTTATTTCTTATTTTTTTCTTAGTTAATTTCCATATATTTGCAAACAATTTTGAAACAAATTTTCAAGCAACCGTTGCAGCAGAACCTTCAGTGGTGTTAGAAGGTTGTGTAAACTTAATGACAGGTCAGTTGTACATAAATGATGTTGATATAATAGCAGAGGGAAAAGAGCCAATTTACTTTTCAAAATCTTATAGTAGCATGTTTCCTGCGTATTCTTTAGACACTATTATTGATAGGTGGTCTGAAATTGAAGATGCCCTAAATGAGGGATGGGGAAGTGCTAAACATGTGATGACAAATATTGGATATGACACTGAGAGAAAAAAAGATAATTTGATTAGAACTAATAGAAGAGTAGATGTATATGATCCAAACGGAACAATGTTGAGTTTTGAGTTTCCTCAAGTTAAACCACCTAAAAAAAATATTTGGGATTCCAAAGAAGAAAAAAAAGAAAAGAAACAAGAATTTGAAGATGAAAAAGCTAAAACAAGACCTTTAAAATTAATAGAAAATCAACACTTTTACCAAAGAGCTATTACGAATGCAAAGGACAACTATAAGAATACTACAGCTAAAGCTCATGGAGAGCATAATTTAAGAGTTAAGTCAGCTAACGGAACAATAATAAGACATTATTATAGAAAAGATGCTGCTTTTGGTCCCTATTCGCTAGAATGGGAAATTCTTCCAAATGGTAATAAACTTGAATATATAATAAAAGATTATGAGCTGAAAGAGATAAAAAGTAAAAGCCCAAGTGGCAAAATCTATGCCCGGTTGACATTAAATGAAACTTTTCAAAAAGATAAAACTATAGTAGTAGAGACTAATTCAAAAAAAACAATCAAATATGAATATAAAAAAGAGAAAATAAAAGATGAAGGCGGCGTAAAAAAAGAAAAAACATTTTTAGGACATAAAACATCTCCATATGGAGATGAACATTTTGAGTATCATAAAAATAAGTTTTTTTTATTAAAAACTTGTATTTACCCAAAAAATCGACTTTTTCAGATTGAGTATTACGACAATTATAAAAAAAAAGAATGGAAAAGAGTCTCGGAGCTCAAATCATATTTAGGTAAAGCTCAAAATTTAAAAACTCTTTACCGAATTTATTATGAACAAATACCTGAGTTAAACAAAACAAAAGGGCAAACAACTCTTATAGATGCAAACGGCAATCAAACTAAATATTTTTTTTCAACAAAACTTAGATTAGAAGGAATTGAAAGATTTGAAAATATTAATGGTAGCCAGAAGTTTAAGAATTTTGAAGAATTTATTTGGAGGGATAATGGTTTTTTTCTTGGTCAAATATATATCAATGAACATACGCAACGAATAAAAGCGATAAGAAATATCTATGATGGAAATAATGGGAATATAATAAGCAAAATAACTTATGGAAATATATCTGGAAAATGTAATAAATCTATCGAGCTTGGGAGTGATAATTTACCCATAGATAATGGGATTGAAATGTATGTGAAAAATTATACATATAGCACTAATAATCAAATTAAATCTGAGATCGATCAAAACTCTTATGGAACTGAATATACCTACCTTACAATGAAAATTCATGGAGAAAATTTTGAAACGAGTTTACCTTTAACAAAATTTACAATTTTTAACTCTGAGATAAAGAAAAGAAATTTTTATTCATATGATAGCGATAATGTTCTAATAGAAGAGATTGAAGATAATGGAGTCTCTACACAAAAAGAGAATTTAGAGAGCGTAACTAGAAGGATAATTAAAAGAATTGCACCTCAAGTAAAAGAGCCATATGGTTTTGCCGAGTGTATTAAAGAGTATTATTATGACATAGATGAAAAAATAGAGAAGTTTCTAAAAAAAGAAAAATATGAATATTCAAAAAGCTGCAAAGTTATAAAAAAACATGTTTTTGGATCAGATGATGAACTGAAATATACTCTAAATTATGAATATGATCCCAGGAATGATAATTTAATTTCTGAAACGGACCCCTTAGGAAGAAAAGCATTTTATAACTATGATGAAAATAGCAATAAAATTTATGAAAAGACTTTTGCTAACAAGGAAATATATTTTGAATATGATCTATGTAATAGATTAGTTTCAAAAACGATTAAAGATAATAAGCAAAACTACATTGAAGAATATGAATATGATGCTAGGCATAATAAAATTTCTCAAAAGGATTTTTATGGAAATATCACTAGACTGAACTATGACTCTTTAGGAAACGTTATCGAAGAGATCTCTCCAAAAACTGAAGATTGTTTTGGCAAAGCTTCTTTTTCCAAAAAATGTTATGAATATGACGCGTTTTCTAGACAAATTAAAAAAACTGATGAAATGGGAAATTCAACAAATATTTCCTATAATATTTTCGATCAACCAATAAAAATTGAATATCAGGATGAAACTACTGAGGAATTTGAATATAACTTAGATGGAACTCTAAAACATCATATAGATCAAATTAAAACAAAAATTGAGTATACATATGATTTTTTGAAAAGAGTTGTTTCTAAAAGAATAATATCTCCTACAAACGATGTTTTATCAGAGGAGTTTTTTGAATATGATGTTTTTAATCTTATTTCAAAAACTGATCCAGCTGGAACTATCACAAAATATACTTATGATGGAGCCGGAAGAAAGATAAAAGAAGAAGTTTTTTCTAAGGCGCAATCACCTATAGCAAAAGAAGAGTTTTTTTATGATGAACTTGGGTTTTTAGAAAAAACTTTTAAAGCTGATTTATTATTTACCATTTATAAAAGAGATTTTCTTGGAAGAGTATTAGAAGAAAAACAAAAAGATATTAACTCTAATGATCTTAAAAAAGTTCAACTTCAATATGATGATAAAGAAAATAAAAAAATTATTATTTCAGATATATCCGGAAGTGAATCTAAAGAAACCAAGTCATTCGATTCACTAGATAGGCTTATAAAAGTTGAAGATCCCTTAAAAAATGCTACTACATATCTTTATGATGCCTTTTATAATGAAAAATTAGATCAAAAATCAAAAAGAATAACTGCGATTAATTCACTTAAGCAGAAAACTATTAGAGTTTTTGATTCATTAGATAGAGAAAGGATAATAGAAAATATCGATCCAAATGGCTCAACAATATCCTATGAAGAAAAGTTTTATGATGTTAACGGAAATTTAGCAAAGCAAGTAAGCTCGATTTATATAAATCCTAATGAAATATCAAAAACTACTACAACTATATGGCAATACGATGAAATGAATAGGCTTACTGAATTAACAGAAGCTTATGGTTCAAAAAATTCAAAAACTACAGAATACTCTTATACCGATAAAGGACTAATAGAAAAAATAATTAAACCTGATCTAAATATTTTGTCTTATGAATACGATCCTCTTGGAAATAATACAAGGATATATTCTTCAAAAAGAGATGTTGATAATCGTTTTGAATATAACAAGTTAAATCAAGTAGTATTAACAGAAGATTTTGAAAATTTTATTACAAGAAGAAAATATGATGTTTTTGGCAATATTCTAGAAGAGGGTTTATCCAATGGTCTTTCAATTTCAAATGAATATGATCTTTTAAACAATAAAATAAAAACAATATTTCAAGATGGATCTTCTGTAGAATATAAATATGATCCGATATATCTAAAAGAAATAATAAGAAAAGATAAAAATGGTTTTGAGTTATATAAACATGAATATTCAAATTATGATTTAGCAGGTAACTTATTAAAAGAAAATTTGATCTTAGACTCAGGTGATGTTGAGTATTTCATTGATAAACTCTCTAGAGTAACAAAAATAAAAACCAAATTTCATGATCAACAAGTAGAGTACGACGCAATTGGAAGAATATCCAATATCAGTTGGGATTATTTTTTAAAAGATACTTATAGTTATTCATATGACGATCTCAATCAGATCATTTCTGAAGCCGGATTGTTTTCAAATAGTTATCAATTTGATTCACATAATAATAGACTACTCAAAAACGATGACTTGTATAAAGTAAATGATCTACATCAAGTAGATGCTAACGATGATTTTGAATTTGAATATGATGAAAATGGAAATCTTATTAAAAAAATCTTCTCAAACGGCTCAGTTTTTTATGAATATGATTCTCTAGATAGATTAATTAAAGTTACAGATCCTTCATTGTATGATTTGGAGTTTATATACGATCCATTTAATAGAAGAATAAGTAAAATCTCAAAATATATTTCATTTTTCCAGCTAGATGATTGTAAATACTTTTTATACGATGGCCAAAATGAGATTGGCTCATTTGATCAGAATTTCAATCAAAAAGAACTTAGAATTCTCTCTGATACTAATAAAGCTGAAATAGGATCAGCTATTTCGTTTGAGATTGATGGTTATATATATGCTCCACTTTATGATGTTTCAGGAAATCTTGTCTCTTTGATTTATAACTCTTCGTTATATGAACATTATAGATACTCAGTCTTTGGAGAAAGAAAGATTTTTTCCGGCTCAGGTTATGAAAAGAAAAAATCATCTATAAATAATCCCTGGCAGTTTTCTTCCAAAAGGATAGATGAAGAAACTAATCTTATCTACTACGGTAGAAGATATTACGATCCGATCTTAGGAAGATGGATTACTCCCGACCCACAAGGTTTTGCAGATGGACCAAATCTATATGCGTTTTTGTTAAACGATCCTCTTACCAGGGTTGATTTATATGGGCTAATGATGTTTCCACCTATGATTGTAAATCAGAGCTATTCACAAGGTAATTATTTTTCTGAAAATAATTTTCCTCTTCCTCAAAGATCTTTTGATTCTAAGGAATTTAAAAAAAATATAGTAAATTTTTTCTTTGAAGGAACTCAAACTCAAAAAATTCTTAATAATGAAGATCCTTCTAGAAAAATAAATGTAGGATCAAATGATTTTCAAGATGGCAGAAATATAGGGGCTACTTTTGGTATTAGAACTTCTAGTCAAGAAGCAATAGAATATGGTAAAATAATATCTAATTATTCCGGTGGTAAAAGTGTTCATCTTTTACATAATGAAACTAGAGGTGGTTTTTGGGATGTATCAAGAGCTGGATGTGAAGGGGTTTTTCATAAAGAAACCAAAAGTGTTAAAATGCAAAAAGAGATATGGACAGATTATTTATCGAAATCAGATAAAAATTACTTGCATATTTGTCATAGTGAAGGAGCTATTATTACAAGAAATGCCCTAGAAGGGACTGATCCAGATTTAAGAAAAAGAATTGATGTTCTTGCTTTTGCTCCTGCTACGTATATTGATGAGAATTTATGTAATTCAAGAGAGCATTATGTGAGCAGAGACTTTGTTCCTTATCTGGACCTTGCGGGATATGCTCGTAACATAGATAGTATAGTTAGGATAAAGCCACATCCCAATGCAAATAAACTTGATCATAATTTTAATAGTCCTTCATATGAAAATTTTTTATTAGAGGGAATTAAAAATTATGCACAATAGTAAAAGAGTAATTATGAGGCTTGTTAATTTAAGTATTATAGTAGTTTTGTTTTTTTGTAGCAGTTGTTCTAAAACAGAATACGAAAAAAAACGAGATCTAGAAAATAAAACAATTGGTCAGACCTGGAGACAGCTAGAAAAAGAAAAGAACCTTGTTCCTGCAGGTGAGGGTAAAAGTATAACCCCTGGAAGCGAATATATAGGGTTGTATTTTCAGTATTTTAATCCATTAACGATAGACGAAGCTAGAGAACTAATTATATATGCAGCTGAAACGTTATTACATAATCTGAATGCAAATGAAAAATTAAATGAATTAATTACTCATCCCTATCCTATGAGCTGGATTGAAATTAAAATATTTACATATAACCCAGATTATTCCGATATCCCTCCTCCTGGTATAAGTATCGTTAGATTTAGAAGAAAGAATTTAGAATACATAGCTATTGATAAAAAGAATTTAGAAACAATCCATAAAGAAACATACGAAGAAGCATTAGAGAAACTGAAAAAATAATTGATGTTATTGCTATTGTTATGGGATGTTTTTGTAATAAATAAACTGGATAATGAGAGAAATTAAAAATATGAACAATGTTTTACTAGAAAAAAGTATTATTAATGAAGAGATGCAAACCTTGAAAGATAAAAAGAAATTTAAAATTTATGCTATTTGCTTTAGCATTTTTTATATTATTATATTTCCCGTTTTATTAATAATGGTAGCAATGTCTTTCATGGTATTCGGTAGCGCTAAAACTTCAGCTATAGCGGGTTTAACTATGATTGGTTGTATATATTGTATCCCATCGTCTGTGCTTGTTACTATTCCTTTGTTAGTACTGAGATATTTTCGAGAAAAATATAGTAAGCCATTGTTATTTTGTCTGATACCTATTTATACCTTGATTTGTGTTTTTGTTGTAATGAACTTCCTCGATAGATAAATTAAAAATATCTATAATTTAAAGATGTTCTCTATTTTGTTCTTCTTTTAAAAATAATACAAAAGGTAAAAAATTTTGATCTGCTGTAATCGTTTCTAAACAATTTAAATACTCATCTCTATTTTTTTCATGAACGATTGTCCAAGAGTAGCCTCCTGATAAAAACATACTATTCATTAATAGGCGAGCTATCCTGCCATTTCCATCAATATATGGATGTATATACACAAACATGTAGTGTCCCAATATTGCTCTTACTGCTGCGTTTTTTTCATTTTTTAAACAATAAAACAAAGCATCCATTGAATCCATTAGAGCTTCTTTAGGGGGGGGCACATGTCTTGAATTTCTAATATATACTTGGCTCGATCTGTAGCCTAAAAGGTGTCTTTCAGATAGTAAATTAGCTTTTATTTGTGGGGCAAAAAGATTTATATACCATTTTTGTAAATCTTTTTCGAATACTGAGCCCGGTTTTTTTGTTGTTATCATTTTTGCAATTGACTTTTTTGCTTCTAAAAAAGCTTTTGAATATCCTTTTGCCGCTAAAGCATTCTTTTCAAGGGGTACTTTATTTAACTGTGCTTGCTTAATTAATTCTATGGTTACCTGGTAACCTTCAATAGATAAAGAGTTGTAAGCATCAAAGGTGTATAGATCATCAATTTTATTTAAAAGTTTAATTTTATTTCGAATTGAAGGTTTTGGAAAGTTTTTGATAACTGTTTCTCTATGTAATTGCCAAAAACCAATAATTCTATCAGCGTAAATTGAGATTTGTTTAACACTTTTTATTATAGCTGATGATTTAAATGGATTTTTTGGTTTAACTATCATCCCATATAATTCTAATTCATTTGTTATAGCCTCTGCCATCTTGTTATTTTTAAGATGATATTTATAAGCCCCAATAATTCTTGAAGCGGGTATTTTCATGTCATAATCTAATATAATTTTGGTGAACTCAAAACTATGTTTAATACTGCGAAGAGCTATTTCGGCGTCAATGGATTTTTTTTCAAAAAATATAGGAGCTGTTTTGCAAAGCGCATAAGCTAGAGACATTGTCTGTATATTTTTAATTTCAGTTTTTTCTTTAGGAATTGCTTTAGGATTGTTATAGATTAATACAGAAGAATTGAATAATAAATTTAAACACTTGCCACTCCCTCCGCGAGTTGTTATTACGATTAGTTGTTTGGGAATAGTCGTTTGACTTAAATGTAAATCTAATGAACTTTCTGCAGAAAGACAATAGTCTTTTTCAAGTCTATCTTCTAAATAGAGTCTGAAAAAATCCCAAAAACTGGCATACCAAATTGTTGAATTTTGATAATTTTCTGTCGGATTTAACACCATATACCAGCCCTTAATAATCTCTTTTAACCAATTGGCTTTAATAAGGCATTCTCTAGAACCCCTAGATAGTTGATTAGATTTAATGACATTAGCTTTGTTTTTTTTGATAGCAACTTTTAAATCTTTTAAACTTTTTGTGATATTTGTTTTTAATTTCATAAGTGGGTTTTTATTTTTATTTTAAATAGTTACTGTATTTTTATGCAAATATTTACTGTATTATTATGTTGTTTTTTAGGTATTTTTTCAAAAATATTTAAGTAATTTAGAGATCGAATAGAAGGCTTCTTCATAGAGGTTTTAAAAGTTTTTATGGGCTAAATTTCTACTGTATTATTATGCAAATATTTACTGTATTATTGTGTTATTAACCGAGCTGATTAAATTGTTTTTTCTACATATAAAAAAAATCGCAATGTGATTTTGAGGTGACTTATGCAACATATCCTGGTTTTTCAAAAATCTTGTCATAAGCTTTTACATACTAGTGGTATAAAGCTATCGCCAGCGAAATCCCTGTAATTTCAGTAGATTTCGCTGGCTATAGCGCTAAAATAAGTGATTTTTCATAAAAACAATTGATTTTAAGGATATTTCTATAAAATATGATGGTTAAACCAGCGAAAACTATCTAATTTTAGCTGATTTCGCTCGCAATATGATGAATCTGATAAACACCTTGGCCATTGCTGATAAAAGTTAAAAGAGATATTCTTAAATTATTAAAAAATTTGGGAGACTCTAAAATGGTTACTACAGAAACTTTTACTAAAGAGCAAATTGAAATCTTAAAAAAATATGTCACGAACACATCTAGTAATATTTTCGTTTTAAAAAACCTTCCAGAAGTTATTAAAGGAGCTTTG
>JAAKFW010000043.1 GCA_011064905.1 Candidatus Anoxychlamydiales bacterium
TCCTTGAGCATTCCATAATATATGAATAAATTTCCCTTCGTCATCTATTGTAATACCTGGATAAGTAAACATCGACCCAGGATTATTAGATAATTTTATTGCAGGATCAAAACTAACCCCAAAATCTATAGACGCTCGAAACTGCATATTATAATCTGAATCTAACCATATTAAAAACACATACTTTCCTGAGCTATCTGTAACTATTTTAGGAAAAGTTCCCGTTTCATTTAGATTAACAGATGAAAATCCTTCTCCATAATCAGTAGATGATCTCATATGAATATTATTTTTTCCATCATTCCAAACAAAACAAACATATTTGCCTGAACTATCTGTTGCTAAATCTATTGAATAGGATCCATCAGAAGTAAATGTCAAAGGAGCATACCAATTTTCTCCAAAATCTGCTGATGTACTAAATTGTAAATTATCATTTTCTCCTTCGAAAACAACATAAATATTTTTAGTATCTAAACTAGCTGCTATCATTTGATTTTGGCCTGCTTTATCTATAACAACCGGTTTACTAAAACTACTTCCATAATCAGAAGAAGAGACACCTTGAATAGAATCACTCTCAAAAGAAATAAAAACTTTTTTTCCACTAGGATCTGTTATAATATTGGGATAATCTCCTTTTGCAATTTTTATTACATCTGAGAATCTAGCTCCAAAATCAGTTGATACTCTAAGATTAATTTGGCAATCATCTTCAACCCAAATAGCATAAACTATTTCACCTGTAGAATTTGTTACAATATTTGTCTCAGTTATCAAAGATTCAATACCGCAAGTATATAGCTCTATGGGGTCTATAAAACTCACTCCATAATCAGAAGATGCACTTGAAAATATTTTTTTATCTTCAACCCAAATTACATAAACATACTCCCCAGTATCATTTGTTGAAATATTAGGTAGGTATACTCCTGAACTGAGCTGAACAGAAGGAGAAAAACTCTTCCCATAATCTGAGGATTTTTTTATATTCATTGAGATACAAGCATAGGCAATATAAACGTTTTTGCCTACCGTATCACTTACCATTTTTGCACTAGTTGCCGATTTTACAATTTGTTTGGCCGGGATATCCCAAAACTCTTCTGCAAAAACTTTTTTATTAGAAAAAATAGCAAATATTAAAATTGATAGAGATAAAAAATACTTAGTGCTTGATTTCATAATTGAATCCTACTTTAAATAAAAAGATATGAAGTTAATCCAAAAATAAATTTTAAAGCAATTTTTTTTTTATCAAGAGTTAAGATTTTAAGATAATTTATCGATAGCATCTTCTGCTGTATCGACCGGCCAAACATTTATTTTTTGTTTGATAGAGTCTGTAATCTCTTTTAGATTTTGTTTTGGGAGTATAATATTTTCAAATCCCATATTAATAGCTTCTTTAATTCGAGATTCTATTCTTGTAACAGATCTTATCTCGCCAGATAATCCAACCTCTCCAATAACTACAGTATTTGATGGTAAATTTCTATTAGAAAAGGAAGATGCTATTGCTAAAAGAATTGCTAAATCAATTGCCGGCTCTTTTATTTTCATGCCTCCTGCAATCGATACAAAAACATCCATATCTTTGATTTGGAAACGCACTTTTTTTTCTAAAACAGCAAGTAAGAGTGCTAATCTATTTTGATCAAGCCCTGAACATTTTCTAGTTGGCATAGAAAAACCAGAAGATGCAATGAGAGCTTGCACTTCTATTAAAATAGCTCTTATTCCTTCCATAGCTGAAGCAACAATAGTACCGGGCAGGTTTTTATCTCTTTTTTCTAAAAAAATCTTAGAAGGATTTGAGATTTCATTTAATCCTTTTTCCGTCATTTGAAAGATTGCTATATCATCAGTTGGACCGAATCTGTTTTTTACAGATCTAAGTAGCCTAAAACCATTTTGCTTCTCTCCTTCAAAATCTAATACCACATCGACAATGTGCTCTAAAACTCTAGGACCTGCTATATCCCCTGTTTTTGTAACATGACCAATTAAAAATGTAGTTATACCATAGCCTTTGGCGATATGCATAAATTCAGTCGTAAGCTCTCTTACTTGAACGATGGATCCTGGTGATGATGAAATTTCCGGTTTATAGAGGATTTGAATAGAATCTACTATTAAAATATCTGGTTTTAGTTGATCTATTTGCAGTTTTATTGAAGAGAAATTTGTCTCTGAATAGATAAATATATTCTCACTTGAAGCATTGATTCTACTCGCTCTTAGAGTTGTTTGCTCTAAAGATTCTTCTCCAGAAATATAAAGAACTTTTAAATTTTGTAGAGCAAAATTATTTGAAAGCTGAAGCAAAAGAGTTGATTTTCCAATTCCAGGATTTCCAGCTATTAAAACCAAAGACCCTTTAGCAATTCCTCCTCCGAAAAGACGATCCAAATGAGCAAAATTAGTCTCTAACCTTTTAAAAGAAGATATTTCTATATCTTTTAATCTCATAGGGATTGAACCAACTTTTTTAGCTTCAAATCTTTTTACTTTTTCACTTATTTGAATTTTTTCGAAAAAAGAATTCCAAGAAGAGCAGTTTAAACAACTCCCCCCCCACTTGCTTTGTGTGAACCCACAAGATGAGCATTCCCAAATCGTCTTATTTTTAACCATTTCTACCATCAAAACTTTTAAGGTTTAAAGTATTATAAGCATTTTCAGCAGCTTTAATTTCAGCAAGTTTTTTTGAACTAGCAGATCCATAGCCCATCTCTTTTCCGTCAATAATCACAACAATATCAAAAGTCTTTTGATGCTCTGGGCCTTTTTCTTTTAAAACCCTATATTCAGGAGGAGTGTGATATTTTTTTTGAGAGTACTCTTGGAGTTTTCCTTTATAATCTATTTCAGGAGATGAGCACATTTTTTCAAATATTTTTGAAAAATGATCTATTATAAAGTGTGAACAAATGAGAAAACCTCTATCAAGATAGATAGCTCCAATTAGAGCTTCAAAAGCATCTGCAAAAATTGTAGTTTTACCACGATGAGCTTCTTTTTCTCCTTTGCTAAGCAAAACATGCGGATCCAACTCTAAAATCTTGTAATACCTAGCACATGATGCACCATCAACTAGATTGGATCTAATATGAGAAAGCTTTCCTTCTGCTGTTAACCCCAGTTTATTATATAAATAAGTTGAAACCACTAAGTTTAAAGCAACGTCTCCTAAAAACTCTAATCTTTCATTATGCTCATTTATAATTTTTTTATTTTCATTGATAAATGATCTATGTACAAAGCTAAGCAATAGAAGACCCTTATTTTCAAAAGATACTTTTATCTTTTCTTCGATTTTATTTAAATTATCTTTTAACTCGTAAAAATCATTCATATTTTTTTTAAAAATTGATTAGTTGTAATTTTATTAAATTTTAGGTATTTTTTTAGTTAAAATATTAAAAATTTGCTCTATGCCTAAAATTAACTCAAATCTATTAAAACTTAAAAAAGATTACTTTTTCAATGAAATTGAAAAAAAAGTGCTTTTTAAAAAACAAAACAATGAAAAAATTTTAAATTTAGGAGTTGGAGATATTACCCAGCCTTTAGCTCCTATAGTTATCGAAGCTATGAAAAGAGCTGCAGATGAGATGAAAGATAAAAATACTCTAAAAGGTTATGGTCCCTCCTCCGGATACAGATTTTTAAAACAAAAAATTTTAGATAATGATTATAAAAATTTTGATTTTGAAATCGATGAGATTTTCATATCTAGCGGAATGAAATATTCTTTAGCTAACATCTCGGATCTTTTCTCTGAAAAATCAAAAGTTGGCATTTTAGATCCAGCATACCCCCTTTACACCGATGCTAATATCATAAATGGCAGAAAACAAAATATAGTTTATCTACCACTATTAGAAGAAAATAATTTTGAACCACTTTTGACAGATAGTAAATTAGATATTATATATTTATGCTCTCCTAACAATCCAACAGGAATTGCTTTTAGCAAAAAAACTTTGAAAAACTGGGTAGATTATGCAAAGAAAAATAAATCTTTAATCATTTTTGATGGAGCTTATGAAGCTTTTATAACCTCTAAAGACTCTGTTAAATCTATTTACGAAATAACTGGAGCTAAAGATGTTGCTATAGAAATGAGAAGCTTTTCTAAAAAAGCTGGCTTTACCTCACTTAGATGTTCATATTTAGTAATACCAAAAAACATTAAGACTCTAGATAATTTATCTATCAACAGCCTATGGAACAGATATATCGACACAAAATCCGGAGGTATTTCTTATCCCATTCAAAAAGCAGCAGAAGCAACTTATGGAGGGGAGGGAGAGGCCCAAATACAGCGCATCATATCAACTTATATGCAAAACACAACAACTCTACTTACAGGGCTTAAAAAGCTAGGTTACACAGCTTATGGAGGAATAGATTCTCCCTACGTTTGGTGCAAATGTCCCAAAAGCATGAAATCTATGGACTTTTTTGACCATCTACTTGAGAAGAATATCGTTTCAATACCAGGTATTGGTTTTGGATCCTCTGGAGAGGGCTTTGTTAGATTTTCTGGTTTTGCTAACTTTGAGACAATAAATAACGCTCTTTTAAACTTAGGCGCTTTATGAAATATTTAATTCTAGATTCTCAAATTAATTTTTTTCAAGAAAATGGCTTTATTGAATTTGAAAA
The DNA here is from genome assembly GCA_011064905.1 of Candidatus Anoxychlamydiales bacterium. Classification (GTDB taxonomy): domain Bacteria; phylum Chlamydiota; class Chlamydiia; order Chlamydiales; family SM23-39; genus JAAKFX01. The sequence goes on from JAAKFW010000043.1 coordinate 4,675, forward strand.
TATCTTTCCACAAGAAAAAATACAAATAATAGAAAACGAGATAGATACTATCTTCAAATCAAAAAAAAATCTCGATTTTTTTAAGCAATATATTGCTTTTAGAGATCTTTTTCGAAAATCCTCAATTATAAAAAAAATCACACTTGATAAAAGCATCGCATCTATTGCTAAAACTCTATCTAATAGATCTTCTTTAAGACTGCTTTTTGATCAAACATTTATAACAAATAAAAAAAACCTATTTGAAAGCTTTAAAACTATAAATGATGTGATCTCTTTTCAGGGAGCCGTTTGTTACGCAGTCATAAAATTAGATAGCAATACAACTATAGACTCAAATAATCTTCCAAAAAAACAAGGAAGTTTAACATTTTTCAAAAGCTCTCTAGCAGAGAATCACATGCCGCTTAACTTAAAAGATCTATATTCGAACTCGCATAAATTTTTGTTAATTGCTTATGGAGATATAAGAACTCTCTATAAATTAAATAAAAATGATCCCAATCTAAATTATTTAAAAAACTTTGGATATTCTTTTGGAGACAAACTTAAAGATGAATTTCATCCTGTTGTTTTTTAACGCTTTATGATTTTACTGTTTTTAACAGGAAAAAAAAGTTAATAAAGAGTTTTAAAAAATTATAAAAAAATGGTAACCAATAAAAATAAGACGTAGTAAACTTTTAATACTATAGTTGACCCAATATTTATTATGAACCAAAAACTAAAATTCTTAAATCCCTTAATAGCCCCCTTGCTTAGTCTTGGTTTTGTTGTATGTAGTTCGACTCCTTTTTTAACTTTTATTAGTCTAAAGCTTCAGGTAGAGGGTTTTACAGAAACGGTTATTGGCATTGTCCAATCATCTTTCTATTTGGGTTTTTTAATAGGATCACTTAGAGCTGAAAAAATTATAGCTAGGGTTGGATATATAAGGTCTTTTGTTTGTTTTTCAGCTATTTTTGGAGCAACTGTGCTTATCCAGGGCATGTACATAAGTGCCATTTTATGGATATCAATGCGAATAGTCGGTGGTATTAGCATAGCTACTTTATATGTGATAATAGAAAGCTGGCTTCTTTGTGGCAGCTCTAAAAAAACTAGAGGAAAAACTCTATCTCTTTACATGATAGCGCTATATGGAGCTCAATCTTTCTCTCAACTTATAATCGATGCAATAAACATAGAAACGATAACACCTTTTTTAGTTTTTGGAATTTTATGTTATCTTTCAATAATTCCAATCTCAATAAATTACTCTAAAACACCAGAGACTAGTAATGAGATTGTGAAAAAAAGTTATTTAGAGGTGTATAAAGCATCCCCCTTAAGTTTCTGGGGGTCTCTCGCTTCTGGGATTATTTTAGGTGCAATTTATAGCTTTTTACCCATTTATGCTAAATTAAATGGTCTTAAAGTTTCATATATCATGAGTATTACTATAGCTGGTGGCTTTTTACTTCAATGGCCAATTGGATATTTGTCAGATGTTTTTGATAGAAGAAAAGTTTTAATTGGCAGTTCTATTTGTGCAATAGTTCCCTCAATTTTGATGATATTTCTCTCAGATATAAATTACTTAGCATATTTTCTTTGTTTTACCTTAGGAGGGTTTACATTCGTTTTATATCCGATAAGCATTTCTCAAGCCTGTGATAGATTCGATACAAAATACGTGCCTTTTGTTGTAGGTTTTATGGCTATGACCTATGGAATAGGGGCAATAATCGGACCTTTTGTAACCTCTCTATTTATGGAAATAAAAATTTATGCTCTATTCTTATTTATAGCTATAGTATCTAGTTTGCTTGCAATCATTGGTATATATTTCAGAATAAAATATCCACAAATCACTCCAAAAGAAGAGAAAAGCGAATTCATGCCAATTTCAGCATCAGCGCCGATTGGCACTGATATTGCTTCTAAAACGATTGAACAAAACAAAGAAAACATACTTGAAAGTTTTAAGCATAACGACACCTCAAAAGAAAGTACAAAAGAAGAGATTTTAAACGGAGAGAATAAAACAGAAAAAAAATCTTCTGATGATCACGAAAATATAAACACCAAACAGTAGATTTTTTTTAAAACTACATCTTTGAATATATTTATCTGTAAATTTTTGAAGCTAGCAATTATCATATTACGATATAGGCAGAAAGAACATCTTGTAGAGAAAAGAAAAGAGCTCTTTTTAAAAATCTAAAAAATATGTAAGTAATTTTTTACAAAGGAAAAAAAATGGAAAATAATAATTTTGATAATTTTTTTGTTGAAAAATTATATGGCTCTAACTGGAATCAGATGTTAAAAATCTCTAAAGTCCTTTTTGAAAGCAAGTCTGAATTTCAAGATATCTTAATTTTTGAAAATCCTATTTTTGGAAAAGTTCTAGCTTTAGATAACGTTCTACAAACCACTGAAAATGACGAGTTTATTTATCATGAAATGCTAACTCATGTCCCAATCCTCTCACATGGAAAAGTTAAAAAAGTATTAATAATTGGCGGAGCTGATGGAGGGGTTTTAAGAGAAGTTCTTTTGCATAAAGAAGTTGAAAAAGCTACTATGATAGAAATCGATGGTATTGCACTAAACGCTTGCAAAAAATATATGCCAAAATTATCAAATGGAGCTTTTTCAGATCCTAGATCTGATGTGATAGTTGCAGATGGCATTGACTATGTAAAAAATACTAATGAGAAATTTGATGTAATTATTGTAGATTCAACAGACCCAATAGGTCCTGGTATAGTGCTCTTTACTGAAGAGTTTTACTCATACTCAAAAAAAGCTCTAAACCCAGGTGGTATTATAGTCACACAAAATGGAGTTCCCTTCGCTCAAGGAAAAGAGCTAATTGACACCTACAACACCAGAAAAAAATTATTTAAAGATAACCGGTTTTATATAGCTCCTGTTTTTGGATATATTGGAGGTTTTATGGCGCTTGGATGGGCTACAGATTCTAGTGAGCATTTTAATGTCTCAATAGAGACATTAAAAAAAGCTAATTTAGATCTCTCTAAAATGAAATATTATACTCCAGGGGTCCATAAAGCTAGCTTTGCTCTACCAATGTACATCCAAAACAAACTTAAATAAAAAATAAAAAAAATATTCAAATTTATTTTCAGATAGATATACTCCAAATTTAGGAGTATTCGATGAAAAAAGTGATTCAAGATATTATAGCTGGAATAATTTTACTGCTTGTTGCGCATATGCTCATGGTAACTATTCATGAGTTTACTCACTCGTTTATAGCTTGGATGTTTGGATTTAAACAAAGCCCATTTCATTTTAATTTTGCTGATTACACTCTATTTTTATTAGACGATCAAACAGATTACAAAGCAATGTTAGCTCAAAATAGAAACATCTTAGCAGCAATGACAGCTATTACCCCAAATATTATAAATGCGTCTCTTTATGTTATTAGCGCTATTTTATGCAATTCCAAAAAGATTCAAGAAAAAGTATATCTTTATTCTTTCTTTTTTTGGTTCATGATAGTAAACATCGGTCAAGTGTATAGTTATATACTTTGGAGAACATTTGAAACTCATGGAGATGTTTCCATATTTTTAGAGGGTTTGAATATCTCTCCATACTGGCTTTTTATTCCTGGAATCATCTTTATTATTTTTAGCGTTTATAATATTTTGAAACACCAAGTTTTAAGAGCTTATAAAACTCTTAAAATATCTCATGTTTGGACTCAAGCCATATTTTTATTTTTTGTTATCCTTATCTTATTTGGATATTATGGAGGACTGCTCTACAATATTTTAAATAAAAAGTATTTTTATTTGATTTATCCTACGCTTTTAATCATCTTATTTTATATGATTTGTTTTCCGAAAAACAGATGGGTTCAACGTAAACTCCATGAAATGGAATAACTGATTTTCTAGACATTTAAACTTCTTTAGGCATTTATTTCCTCTGAAACATACCTCATTAAAGCTATTGATACATCTATTTTTTTCTCATCATCTATTTTTTTAGAAATATCTCCTTTCATCCTCCAAAGAAGCTTTTCTACTCTATTTTTCGTTTTTTTATCTAGCTTATCAAAGTGATACTTAGCTTTTGAAAAACCTCCATACATGAACATTTTAGCTATCCAGACTAAATCTAGAAGCTCATCTACTTTTTTAACTAAAATCTCAGATTTTTTAGGATTTTTATCTTTTATTTCATTGGCCATAATTATGAGTCTATGAGCAAAGCTATTTTTATTTTCATCTAGCTCTTCTATGATTGGAAAATCAAATTTAAAATGAAGATCTATTAATTTTTTCTTGATTCTTTGAATTATAGGGTTCATTAATCTTTGATTATATGGTGTTTTTGCTAAAATGCCCCTTATCTCTACATCTAAGGAACTAAGTATCATCTCAATATCAGATGGTAATAAATCAAAAAAGTTAAGCTCTAAATAGTCTTCTTTAAATGATATCTCATGAATATCTTTTAAAATTTCATCATCATCTAAATGTCTTTTTTCTTCTATTTCGGCAATTTGAGAGTACACATTTTCAATAGTATTTGTAAGGTCCATTAAAGAAGCTTTTGTAAAGATATTTTTTGATTTTTCGTTAATTTTATAAGATGTTATTGAGATTTCATCTAAAATATCTGAAAACATCAAAACATCTTTTCTACATATCTTATTATCTT
>JAAKFW010000044.1 GCA_011064905.1 Candidatus Anoxychlamydiales bacterium
TTCAGCTGTCGACCGTATTTTAGATCCAGAGAGTCCTTCAACATTAATGACTTTTGCAAAAGCTGCAAATGCTGTAGGTAAACATCTTAAAATTAGCTTGGCTTAATATGTGACACTTTAAAAAAGGATCGACGATGCCTAAAATAGGTCTTTCTCAACATCATAAAAAATATCTAGAAATCTTTCCATTTTCCAAGAAAGCTATTCCTTGTGCTGTATTGCTTTACACCCAAGCTAAAAGTTTTTACAAAGTATTCCGTCTGTCTTTTGGAAATGGCTCTAAAATTATTTTGGATATTCCTATTCCAAAAACAGACAATCTAGGTGTTTGTTTAATCAATTATCACTTCGCAATTGAATTAACACGATAACCAATTGCTATTGCCGCATCGAGATTATAAATCTCTATTGATCGAGTGATTTTTCGTCCACCTTCAACTTGAACTATTTCCATTTTGGAAATAGTTGCTTCTTCAGTCAACTCTTTGCTTACATAAATATTTTTCAAATGTTTAGAAATCGCGGGAAGGTTTACTCCAAATAACTCAGCCATAGTTTTTTGTGTAAGCCAAAAATTGTCCTGAGCAAAAAACACTTTGACACTGATTTTTCTATCAACAGCAGAATAAAGAATTACTTTCTGCTCTCCATTTAATCCTAATTCACTATTTATTAAGGATTTTTTATTTTTCATCTCAGTTATAATATTCTGTTTAGTTTCTTTATTTTGATGGGACAATATCTGATCTTGATATTCATTCATTAAAAACCCTTATCTTATTATTGAATTAAAAAAAATGATAGCAAAGATGAGGAATTCCCCCAATCAAAAGTTCTGAATGCGTCCAACCACCTCCATTTCGGTTAGATCAAACGATCTGGCTTATTTTTTATTCTGTAGAAGATTAGCTAAATCAATCGGAGCTATAAAAATATATGCTTTGCCCTTCTTTTTCATTTTTAATATCCCTTTTTTAGATAAATCTTGTAAATCATGCCTAGCAGTATCATAAGCAATATGGTGACTATTTTTATGAACTTCTATGGTATAACTTGCACCTGGATGACACAGAGCATGAGCCAACAAAGATTCTTGTCTGAAGTTAAAATCACTATCTCTTCTAATTAGTAATTCTACCTCATTTAACTCATCTGCTTTACGATTAATGTAATCATGTAATAATTTCATTGATTTTTGGATCACTTCCGTTTGATGAATAATAAAATAAGTGAGATCATTATCATCTGTTTCCGTATAAAGAAAAGCTTTTCCATACTGGACAGGAGCTCTTAAAATAATTTCAGATATTGAAATGAACTCAAAAAGCCAATATCCATGACGCAACATTAACCAATAAAATAAAGCACGTGCCGTCCTTCCATTTCCATCTATGAAAGGATGATCATAAGCCAACCAAAAATGAAGGATGATTGCACGAATAGCTGGATGAATAAATTGATCAGGTGTTTTTCCATTCGCAAAATCACACATTGCTTCCAATCTTTCCGGCAGTTCATTTGCATGTGGAGGATCGTGCAATACATCACCTGAAATACATTCCTCTATAACCACTGGCTCATCTGCTAGCCGTAACCTTCCTGCTCCATCTGAATTATCTAAAGTTTGATCTGTAATTGTTCTATGAATTTCAAAAATTAATTCCTTAGAAAGAGGCTGTTTCTTCCATTCCCTAATCTTTTGCATTGTGTAATAATTATTCAAAATCATTTGTTCACTTTTATTTCTTGGCGCTCTTCCGGATCTTAGCATTTCTTTAGCTACTCTTCGAGTCGTAGCAGCTCCTTCAATTTGACTAGATGTAATTGCTTCTTGAATCAGAGAACGTACTAGATATTGATCTCGAGTTTGAGGATTAATAATAGCGTCAGGAGCTTTTATTACGCCCCCTGTACCAAGATCTATTTGATGCAACTGCTTAAGCACACTATCTGTAATATTATAAAAAAAAACATCTTTCTTATCTCTATCCCATAAAGGAATGGACTTAAACCCAAGAAGACGTCTCATCTTAATTCCACACCACCATTCTTCTACAGTCAACCCTTTAGGCGGAGTTATATGACGTAAGATATCCCAATGTTTGTACTTTCCTTCATCTTCCGTTTTAATTCCCTCTTTACGAATCAAATCAAATTTCTCTGGAGAGGAAAAATACATCGCCTGGTTATCTTTGATAGCTGGAGGTCTACGAGGCATCTTCATAATCTTCTACCAATTTTTAATTTAATGGTAGTAAAATAGGTAATTTCAATCAACTACCAAATTATCTAAAATCAGTAATACCTATGTATTCAATTGATTATTAACAGATTACACCTGAATATTTAAACAATATTATTTTTTAACTACCAAATTGGTAGGTTTTGGTATTAAATTGGTAGCAAGAATGTTTTATCAAATTATTCCAATCAAAAGTTCTAGATACGTCTCTCCACTTCCATTTTGGAGAGACAATTAAAGATCCAATATTTATAAAAACATATGTACCTCTTTCATGTTTATTACGCCTTCTTATTTTAGAAAAAAAACAATTCAGACAACGTGGCTCATATGGTTTATGCAAGGCTTCTTTTAGTGGATCAACCTCTTTTTTTGGAAATCTCAAAATTAATGTCATTTTCCCAAAGGATCTAATAACAATTATATAGAACATTAATAATATTTTAATGGATAATCAAAAAAATAAAATTTGAGATATTTAATGAAAGTTGTCCTCGCAGAAAAACCTTCCGTCGGTAGAGATCTCGCTCGAATCTTACGAGCTACCACTCCTCATAACGGATGGCTAGAAGGAAACGGATACTGTGTCACTTGGGCCTATGGGCATCTTATTGAATTAGAAGAACCAGATAAATACGATCCAAATTTAAAAAAGTGGTCATTAGAATCGTTACCCATACTCCCCTCTTCTTTTCTACTAAAAGTCTCTTCTATGAAAGGAGTGAAACAACAATTTAATGTAATTAAAAAATTATTTCAGTCTGCAGACTCTTTAATTTGCGCAACAGATGCGGGACGAGAAGGAGAATTAATCTTTAGATATATCCTCGAAATGTGCAAATGCACAAAAAAACCTGCTAAACGCTTATGGATAAGCAGCCTTACTGATGAAGCCATTAAGAAAGGGTTTTTAGAATTAAAACCTCTATCCCTATATGACAATTTAGCCGCAGCGGCAAAATGTAGAGCCCAGGCTGATTGGATAGTAGGACTAAATGCAACACGAGGCTACACCCTTCAACATAGCCAGGGTCAAGGTTTATTAAGTGTTGGCAGGGTCCAGACTCCGATTTTATCTCTGATTGTTAATCGCAATCATGAAAGACTAACTTTTAAGCCAGAAAATTACTGGGAATTATGGACTTTGTACCGCGCGGTCAAATTTAAGCACAAAAAGAATCGATTTAAAACAAAAGAAGATGCTCAAAATCTCCTCAACAAGATTACTCAAAGCCTGTTAACAATCACAAAAATTGAAGAAAAAACCACTTCCCTCTCTCCTCCCCAGCTTTTTGATTTGACAGGGTTACAGAAAAGCATGAACCGACAACACAATTTCACAGCAAATGAAACACTAAAAATAGCCCAAAAACTCTATGAGAAAAAGCATATTTCTTATCCCCGTACCGATAGCTGTTACCTCACTGACGACCTCTATGAGTCATGTAAAAAAAATCTTCATAACCTTAGCAAACACTATAGTGAACAAGTGGCTTTTTTAGATCTTAATAAACTTTCAAAAAGCAAGCGATTTTTTAACAGCTCAAAAGTTACCGATCACCATGCCATTATTCCGACCAGTCAAGTTCCACAACATCTTGATTCTAGAGAAAAACTAGTTTACGAAGCTATTGTACTGCGATTTATTGCAATCTTTTACCCCAACTGCAAAAAAGCCCATACCACAGTAAGTGGAGAGATTAAAAATGAAATTTTCACAGCAAAAGGCACTCGAATTATAATCCCTGGCTGGCATGCGCTGTATAAGAACAATAAAAAAATAGGTGATGAAAAAGAACAAGCTCTACCGGATTTCAAACAAGGCGAACAAGGGCCGCATAAGCCTGAGACAAAAAAATGCTCTACCAAACCTCCTAAAGCGTATAATGAAGCCACTCTATTAAGTGCCATGGAGACCGCTGGAAAGACTGTTGATGATGAAGAGTTGAAGGAAGCTATAAAAGATCGTGGCCTTGGAACTCCCGCCACTAGAGCTAGCATTATAGAAACACTTTTAAAACGCGAATATATCTACAAAGAAAAAAACCAAATTCATTCCACTCGAAAAGGAGAAGAACTTATCTGTCTTTTATCCTCTAAGTCTGCGCTAACATCAGCAAAGATGACAGCTGATTGGGAATTTCGTCTAAAACAAATAGAAAAAGGATTACTTTCAGCAGATGAATTTATTTCCAACATCAAAGAATTCACAAGAACTATCATCCACACCTTAAAAGACAGAACAGGAAATACTCCATTACATTACGGCAGTTGCCCTCTTTGTACAAAACCTGTGATTAAAGGAAAAACCGGGTATGGCTGCTCTGAATGGAAAAGCGGGTGTTCGTTTCGTTTTCATGCAAATCAATTTAGAGCTGAGCTAACGGAAAAAGAAGTTCGAACTCTTCTTTTTAATGAAAGACTTCCCTATCCCAAAAAGCTTGTTTCTTCTCAAGGAAAGGAAACTCATGGGTATATCACTATGGATACAACAAGCGGACAGCTCGGGATAGATGAAACCGAAGCTAAAACGACAAAAGAGTCTATAGGAAGTTGTCCGCTATGTGGCAGCAGCATTGTTGAAAAAGACAAAAGTTATTCTTGTATCAACTGTGAGTTTTTGATTTGGAAAAAGATTGCAAAAAGAGCCCTTTCAATAACAGAAGCAAAAAACCTTTTATCAAAAAGCAATAGTCCAGTTTTGAAAGGATTTGTTTCAAAAGCAAATAAACCTTTTAGTGCAGCCCTTATCCTTAGAGATGGAAAAGTTATCTTTGACTTCCCTCGACGATAAAAAATAATAACGCCCGGCTAATATAATTAGTATTTTAAGATGAACACTCTTGTTTTTCAGCCCTTAAAACACAACTTCTGATAATACCTCGGGTTTACATACATGAAATAGCATTCGATTCTCTCCACCTCCATTTCAATAACCGCCTAATTTCCAGGTGTTTACAAATATTCTTAATATAATTCGTTGATTTAACATCATTTTTCTTGGAATATTGTTGACGAACGCTCTATTTTCCATGATAATAGAGTTTAAAGAAACATTATTAAGAGTTTGCTTATGAAGCTAATCCATAGATTGCTAAATAAAAAGTTGGAACGAACATTAAAAAGAGGTAAAAGTGTTTTGCTACTTGGCCCCCGCCAAACAGGAAAAACGACCTTAATCAATAAATATAAAGCTGATCTTGAAATTACTCTTTTGATTTCAAAAATACGCAGACGATATGAAGTAGATCCTGATCAACTTATCCGAGAAGTTAAAGCTCTAAAGAGAACTAATAATCGCGCGCCACTTATTATCATCGATGAAGTTCAAAAGGTACCGGCTCTAATGGATGCAATTCAATATCTTATTGATAAAAAGTTAGGACAATTTATCTTAACTGGCTCCTCTGCTAGAAAATTGAAACACAATACTAACATCAACCTACTTCCCGGCCGTGTGATTCAACTCCGTCTTGACCCATTTTCATTAGAAGAGCTGTCCGTCTTGCCCTCTATTGAAAGTTTTTTACTATATGGCTCTCTTCCTGCTATTTTCTTAGAGCCTGATTTATCTATTCGTGAAGAGGAACTTGATTCATATGTAGATTTATATCTAGAAGATGAAGTTAGAGCAGAGGCTATTGTTCGAGATATTGGTGCTTTTGAAAACTTCCTTCGACTTGCTTCTATTGAATCAGGAAATCTTGTCAACTTCGATAAAATCTCTCAGGACATTGGTGTTGCCAGAACAACTATAGCTGCATACTACCAAATTTTAGAAGACTGTCTAATTGTTGAACGTATTGAACCCTATACAACAAGTATAACGCGTAAAAAATTAATCAAATCTCCAAAATATCTTTTTTTTGATCTAGGATTACGCCGCTTAGCTGCCAAGGAACAACCAACCTTACCTCATAAATATTTGGGAAGTCTTTTTGAACAGTTTATTGGATTAGAATTGATTAGATTCTCGCGCCAACAAAATTCAAAAATTAGTGTACATTTTTGGAGAGATTCTGCTGGACCAGAAGTAGATTGGGTGCTTAGGCGTAATGATGAATTACTTCCCATTGAAGTAAAATGGACCGATACCCCTTCTCGCAGAGATGCAAAACATCTTGAGTTATTTTTAAATGAATATCCAAAAGCAAATAAAGGCTATATTGTATGTCAGGTATCTCATAATCAAGTTCTTTCAAATAATATAGAAGCAATATCATGGAAGGATTTAACTAAAAAGCTAAATAATTGGTAGAAATATTTTTCGCAATTGCCTGCATAGAAAGTCCTAATTTTACCCAATCAAAAGTTCTGAATGCGTCTTTCCACCTCCAGTTGCCTTGATTTAATCTGTTGTTTATTAACATCTTTTAAAAGAATTGTTTATCAAATTTAATCCCACTATGCAAATGTTGATAATTATAGCAACTAACAAAAATCTCCTAACTCATTCGCGAGCTGCTAACAAAGATTCAAAAGGCTTTTCCAGGGTGCATAGGAGTGTCTTTAAGAGCCCTAAGCAATACTTCTGAAGGTATTGTGCCATTGCTAAGAGAAGGTCGTCTAAAAGATGGAGTAATGAGATAAGAGAGTGGATAGGAATTAAAAAAGTTCTAAATCAGTTACAGGCGGCTGTTTAAAAAAATAATTTAAGCGACAACTATGCTGAGAGTCACCGAGAATGGGCGAAAATTAAAACTTATATGATGAATGGCATTACATCTCTTTTAGAAATGAAAGATACTGAAAAAGCACTAAAACATGAAACGTTTATCAAAATCTTTTGATGCTCAAAAATTTTCAAAATAATAATTAAAAATGGATTTGTTTTGAAAAATGAATCATGTACTGGATTTAAATCTATATTTTTTAATAATAGATCCCTTTTTTATTGGGAAAAATAGATAAATCCTCTAATCATTTTGCAAAATTCTGGAACTATCATTTCGTACACCAGTAATCTTTTCGAAACCAAAATTTGAACCAGAAGCGGTAAAATTTTCTTCAGTTGTATCTGCATGACATATGTTATTTACATATTCACCTACATGATTTCCGAGAGTTACATCAGGATCAGAAGCATTGAAAAGAGCAACTACTTTTTCAGGAAATTTTAATTTAAGATTTTGAGCAAGTAATAATAAATCTGTTTTTTCATCATATAAATTCACAATACAATCTAAATTTTTGTTACCAGAGTGCTTTTTCTTGTATTCTTGTAAAATACTTTCAAATTCAGTTCCATCACAATTTTTATATATTCCTCTTGGGGTATTTCGATGGCGTGGATTTACAAATATTTTTTCAGGCGAAGATTTGGATTGAAGTAAAGCATCAAAAAACGCTCTCCAATATACATTTGGATCTCCTCTCCACACACCCAAGCCTACAGCAGGAAATACAGCATATCCATTTTTTGCTGCTTCAAAAGCAGTTTTATACGTATGAGTCATAATCTTTCGGTCAACAGTATGATCATTGTTATTTTTAACCTTTAAATTTGTTGGTGTAGCAAAACCTCTTATTCCACACGCGCTAATTAGTAAAATATCATCTTTTGTATTTGGTTCTCTTTTTCTGATTTTATATCCTTTATCAACATATGAATAATATTTATCCGTCTTAATCACTAAAGCTGCTACTTGATATAAAGTTAGATCCATTACATCTTCAAATGATAGCATCGTATCATTTTTAACAAATCCCAAATCTTTAGGATTAGATTTGATATTTTGCAAAAAATCTTTAACTGGTTTTGGTCCTTTATTAAGAAGATCTGTCATAGTCCACATATCTCCTTCATCTCCAGGTAATATTACTAATTTACTTTCATCAAACGCTTTTTTTAAGCCTAAATAGAAAGCTTTTGGAATTAAAGGAGATATATGAACTTTTTGATCGTTAAGCATATCTTTAATTTCTTTAGCTGAGATTTTAAAGGTGTTTGAACCTAGATAATCGGATAAGTTTTCTTCTTTTTGAAACGTTGCCCCATAAGGCCCAGGTTCATAACGCTTGGTCTTTTTTCCTTTTGCATTAAATTGAATTACGTGACTATCAGGTAAAGAGTATATATATTTGCGAACTTCTTCATGTGAATCAACAAATGCAAATAATTCACCTGTTCCAGGCTGAGTAGTAGGGACTTTTAAAGCTTCAAAGAATAAATTAGAAGGTCTAACATCTAAATAAGTTAAATGGACTTTTGGATCTTTTTCAAACCCATAAAAATTAAAAGCCGGTGTTGCATTGAGAGTTTCTTTTAATGCCTTACTTAATGAAGATTTGGGGTTATTTATAGCAAGATTTTTTAAAATTACATCAACAACTTTTTTTTCTTTATAGTAAGAAATCAAATCAACAAAAAATAGAGTAGGTCCCATAAAAAATTCAGCAAAACCTCTAACTATTTGTCTATTTAAAACAGATCTATTTTCTTTTGATACACTGAGGTGCAAAAAAGCATTGCATGCAATCCTACAAATACCGACAACAAAATTAAAACCTAAAATATATCCTGCGATTTTAGATATAGAGTTAATGGGTTTCCAAATACGTATTGCCGTTCGTGTATCTACATCTGATCCATGCAACATACGTACAGCGATTTTTCTAGAAGAAAAGTCAAAACCAAAAACAGGATTTATATCTATACTATTTTTTTCAATTGTTTTTGGAGAGGGTATAGAATTTATATGTTCCGTACTATCTTTTCCTTTGAAAAAAAAAGGTTGAGGCAGATGTAATTTAGACAAAAAGCTCATAATTTTCTTTGATTTTATTATCAGTTCTTTATTTTAATAATAATTTATTTTAACACTCTTTTTAATAAAATTCAATGTTTTTCTGGTGTTCAATTTTTACGCACTAAACTTAATGAAGCCAGATAAAAAGAAAGTAAACTAAATTATTTAAACATCACCTAAACAGCTGGTTTTATTAAAGTTATTTAATCCCATTTACTCCGGTTTACACACCTAAAATAGAGTTCGGCTCTC
>JAAKFW010000045.1 GCA_011064905.1 Candidatus Anoxychlamydiales bacterium
GATTTTTTAGGCCATATTTTCAATTTCTTCAGCTCATCTATAATCTTGTTAGGATCTAATAGATTTTTATTTATAGAGATTTTTATCGCTTCTTTTAAAAGCTGACCCATCAAAATGCCAGGCTTAATATTGCAAAGTTTTAAATGATCAGATTTTACTATAGGGTCGTTATTTTTGATTCTATCTATGTAAGGTGTAAGCTTTTTTTGTCTACTTTCATGAATATGAAGAAAATCTTTTCTAATTTCTGCTTTTATGTGAACTGCTAAAATATCAATAACTAAGTCAAAAAAATGATTAGAATAAAAATGGCTCCAAGAAAAACCATCTACTTTGTTTTCATCTTTTATATAGCTTTTACCAAGGTCTAAAAAAGTTACAAATTCAATTTCTCTATTAGAGAGTTTTAAATACCTACAAAGCTCTATTTTTTGCTCTAAATTAAATTCAGGAAATAACTCTAAAATAGAGACTATAACAGGAGCTCTGTGTGGAAAATCATCTACTAAAAAGAGTCTTTCTTTTACTTCATCTAAACTAAGTTTTTTAAGAGCGGGAAAAATATTTTGTAGAAGTGTATATTCAAAAAGCATGATTAAAGCTTTTTTAAATCCCCGGTATTGACTCATTTTTGTGATTTCTTGAATGATTCTTTCTATAGCTACAGCCGGAAAAAGCTCATCTGCGTGAGCAATTATCGCTCTTTTAGTCTCTTTTTCGATTTCAAAATTAAACCTTGCGCTCATTCTTATCGCTCTTATCATTCGAAGTCTATCTTCTTTAATTCTAGAGTGGGGATTTCCGATGCAGCGAATTATTTTTTTATCTAAATCCTCTCTACCATTTACAAAATCTATGATCTCTTCTTTTATGGGATCATAAAACATGCCATTTATAGTAAAATCTCTTCTTTGAGAATCTATTTCTGGGGAGGAAAACTCTATTTTAGATGGTCTTCTACCATCTTTGTATTCAACATCACGTCTAAATGTAGCAACTTCATATTGTTTATTTTTAATTATTACTAAAATTATTCCAAAAGCTTTTCCAATAGGAATGGTGTGAGAAAACAGAGATTCAACAACTTCAGGAGGAGCGCTTGTTGCTAGATCTATATCATCAGATGGGTGATTTAATAAAAAATCTCGAACCCAACCTCCTACAAAATAAGAAATGTATCCTTCCGTTACTAGGGTTTTGACAATAAATTTTGCTTCTTGCATAAAAAATATCAAAGGTGGCTAAAGAAATAATTTTTTATGTTATAATCAATTTTTGCAAGAAAAAAAGGTCGAAATGTCTAAAAGCATACAAATATTAGATGATAATTTAATTAATAAGATTGCAGCAGGAGAGGTGATAGAGTCTCCTGTTTCTGCTATCAAAGAGCTTGTTGAGAATTCAATAGATGCTGATGCAAAAAATATAGTAATTGAAGTTAAAAAATCGGGTTTAGAGCTTATTAGAGTAGAAGATGATGGAATCGGCATGACAAATAAAGATGCTAAACTTTGTTTTAAAAGACACGCTACTTCAAAAATTAAAACTTTTGATGATTTAGCAGTAGTCGGCTCAATGGGTTTTAGAGGGGAAGCTCTAGCTTCTATTGCTTCTGTATCTAAAGTTGAGATAAAAACATCTATAGATAGCGTTGCTACGCATTTGAAATTGGATAGATCTAAAATTATTTTTGAAAAAGAGATAGCTAGAACAAAAGGCACTACAATAGATATAAAATCTCTATTTTTTAATGTGCCTGTTAGGAAAAAGTTTCAGAAAACTTTGAGTTATTTAAATTCAGAGATAGTAAAAGTTATAAATAATTTATCTCTTACAAGACCGGATATTGGTTTTAAACTGATTTTAAATTCAGATATAAAAATTTCAACAAAACCTCAAGATATCGATAAGAAAACAGCTTTTAAAAACAGAATAAAAAATCTTTTAGCTAAAGATGTTATGAAAAATGCTATAGAGGTTGATTTTTCAGAAAATAATTTTGAAATTTTTGGGTTAATATCTGATCCAAACTTTTCTAAAAAAACAAAAACTCATCAATATTTAATAGTTAATAATAGAGCTATAAATAGCTCTATTATTTCTAAATTTATAAAAGAGGCATATTTTACTAGAATTCAAGAAAATGAATATCCTGTTTTTGCACTTCATATAAAAATACCTTTTCATTTTGTGGATGTAAACGTTCATCCTCAAAAAAAGGAAATTAGAATTAGAGAGCTAATTTTCATAAAACAAGCAATTAAAAATGCTGTAGACAATGCTTTTGAAAATACATTTCAAAAAAATAAAATCAGTAGAGATAATAATTTTTTCTCAGCTGATTTTAACTTTACTAAGCCTGAGATAAAGAATGATAACTTTTCTTTTGAAAATATTAAAAAAGAAAACATTTTTCAAAACTTTGAAAAACAACTGATTTTCGAGAAATTTTATGATATCGAAAATTTAGATTTAGAATTTTTAAAAATAGATCACTTTCTTTTTATCGAAACTAAATTTCTGAGAGGTTTTTTAGATATTGAAGATGATGAAAAAATTGTAGTTTTTGACTTAAGCTCAATTTTTTTAACCTCTCTTTTTGAAAAGGTAAAAAATAAAGAAAAGCAATTAAAGCTCCAAACTCTTTTAGTTCCTATAAATGTTTCACTTAATGTTGCTGATATCTTATTTGTAGAAGAAAATCTAAAAGGCTTTTTAGATTTTGGATTTGATGTAAGGATAATTTCTAAAGATCAAATCTCAATTGATGCAACCTCTCAAATGCTTGAAAAAGAGAATATAAAGGAGATGTTTTTTTTAATTTTAGAGGATTTAAAACATTTAAATTCTACTAGTTTGATGGATAAAACATATGAAAAAAAATTAGCAACTCAAATTTCTAAGATTGCAAAAACTAAAAGTTACACAGAAGAAGAAGCAATAAATCTTCTATCCTCCTTTATAAAAAATAAACATGCAAATGTAGATCCTCTGGGTCAAAGCATCTTTAAAAAATTAAATAAAAATGGTATTGAAAAGATTTTAAAGGGATAAGAAAAGATGAATTATTCAAAAAGATTAAAAAATCTTCAAAATTATGTCTTAGAAAAAAATATAGATCTTTTAATACTGGACGATAGCATATCTTTGATCTATCTAACAGGGCTGCACCTCTCTTATGGCAAACTTTTTATTACAAAAGAGAAAACAAAACTTTTTGTAGATGGCAGATATTTGCAAATAGCTAAAGAAAGCTCTAGTTTAGATGTAGAACTTATTTGTGAAAAATCTCTTTTAAATTTTATAGTTGAAAACAAATTAAAAAATATTGCTTTTGATAGCTCCAAGCTAAGCTATTGTAGCTATGAAAAGCTAAATGCTTTTTTAGAAAAAATAATAACTAAATATGATTTAGATATTAAAGTTATCCCCTTAGTTAACCCTTTAAAGGAATTTAGAGTTATTAAGGATGTAGATGAAATTTTACTACTTAAAAAAGCTGCTAACTTAAATTGGAGAGGCTTTGAGCATGTGTGTCTGCTTTTAAAGCAAGGAATTACAGAAAAAGAAATTGTTTTTGAATACGAGATGTTTGTTAAAAAAAATGGAGCGGATAAACTCTCTTTTGATCCTATTGTAGCTTTTGGTAAAAATAGTGCTATGCCTCACCATAAAACATCTACAAAAAAACTAGAGTTAAATGATCTTGTTTTAATGGATATAGGGGTTGAAATGCAAAATTACCACTCAGATATGACAAGAGTTATCTTTTTTGGCAGCCCTGATCCAAAATTAGAAAGAATTTATTCTATAACAAAAAAAGCGCACTCAGCAGCTCTAGCTCAATCCAAACCTGGTGTAAAATTAAAAGAATTAGATCTCGCCGCCAGAAAAGTATTGAAAGAAGAGGGGTGTGAAAAAGAATTTGTACATTCTCTAGGACACGGTGTCGGACTAGAGATCCATGAATTTCCAAGAATAAAATTCGATACAGAAGATCGGGATGTTATTTTGAAACCCGGCATGGTAATTACAATAGAGCCTGGTATTTACCTTCCAAATATAGGAGGAACTAGATACGAAGATACTATTTTAATTACTCAAAGCGGATATGAAAATTTCTATAGCATTAACTAACTGGAAGTTTGATTTTACATTTTATATCTGTGTTTTTATCAAACCCTACAAATGTTTTTTCATTTGATCGATACATAGAGTTTGAAAAATCAAAGAGTTTTAGATCATTTTCATCAATAGGAAGATTGTTTTTTTGACAAATGCTTAAAACGTTTTGAAGAGTTAAATTTTTTGGAGGATACTCTATTTGCAATGCGGATATTTCCTTAGTGATTTTTTTATCAAAAAAAGTAATTAAGAACTCTTTAGAGGCATCTTTCATTGGGATTTGCTCTTTTGAATTTTCAACTTTCACAAAATCTAATATTGACGGGCAGCCAATCTTCTTTTCAAAATCATAAAATTTTGTGCCTTTGATAATTTTATAATAGATATTTTTTAAAGAACCATCTTTCAATATTAGCGTTTCAAAATTTAGATTTTGTTTTTTCTTAATTTGGTTCTCAAATGCTACTAAAATATTATTTAAGATATCTTTTTCAAAGCCTTTTTCATAAAAGCTTTGATTTGAATATAGGGTCTTTATTAAAGATGCAATCAGATTATAGGTGTCTTTTTGCTTTTCTTTTTTATCTATAACTAGCTGAAATATATTTATTTTAGCATTTTCAATATGGATTTCTCTTGTTTTCTCTTTTTTGTCCTCAGATGGTTTTTCTCTATCAGCTGTTGTTTTTTGTTTCGATTTAACACTCTCTTTTAGATTATCAAAACAATATCTTTCATATTCGTTTGTAGCTTTTCTAGAAGATTTCATATAACCCGAAAAACTTCTAGATACAAAACCATCAGATAAATGCTTTTTCGAAAGGGTATTTGTCGTTATCGCAAAGATCATCAAAATCCCGGCTATAAATGCTACAATATTCATAAAAAAAACTTCTTTAAATGCGCCTCAAATATTAACATGTCTAACTGGTAGAAAAAAAGCAAAATCTAAACTATACTCATTTTTAGTAATTTTTATTTTAATTGCAGAGGGAAGGATTTCTGCTTTTTTAGGCCAAAAATTAAACCAGCAAATATTTTTTAAACTCTTTTTCGACTTATATTTTTTTAACTTTGAATCGCTATTTGATAAAAATTTATACTTAATTCTCTTAACTCCTTTTAGTAGAGTTTCAGTTCTAGGGCCTTGGTTTTCATCTCTTGAATAAGTCTCAAGACATAATTCATTGATATCATTAACAAAAAGTTTAGCTTTTACAATTAGACTAAAATTAGGATCACTATCGATTTTATTATCATAGGTTATATATAAAATTAGACCCTTGGAGTTTTGAGAGTTTTTTGTGAAAAATGGGCTCTTAGTTATAAAAGCACTTTGATAAACATTTGAAAAGACTTGAGTAAGCCTTACTTGAGCATGGTTGATTGCCAAAATTTTTGTTTTTTTCTCTTCAATGTTTTTCTCTAGATTCATGATTTTAGAAAAAAAACCAAATAAAAAAGTGATAATAATAGTTATCAAAAACAAAGATATTATTACTTCAAGCAATGTAAAGTTATTCTTTTTTATTAGGTTCATAGTTTTTTCAAAAGTTAAAAAAATCAATAAATTATTTTTTAAAAAGGGCTCTATTTAGTTTTGCACAGCATTTTATATTCATATTCATATTCCATTTTTTGATCAGTAGGTCTTAAAAATATTCTAATGGTCAAAAGTTTATATTTTTCATTATCTTTGGTCTCTTTTTCTTTATTTTTCGAATAGATCTTATATGATCTAGCTATCTTTTTTTTGTTGAATGTTACTAATTCATAGGGATCTAGAGTTTCATAAGGCGTGTCTTTTTTGCTACGGGCTAAATTTTTAGTATATTTGCTTTTGTCATTATAGATTTCAAGTTTCAAATCTAGAAAAGTTAGATCAGCTATTCTCTCACACTCTAGTTTTTCTAAAGATTTGATTTGAGATTTAAAAAAATAAATTGGATTTCTAATTAAAGGAACTATTAGAAGGGTGATTAAAGCAAAAGCTATAATAACCTCAATTAACAAAAATGATCTTTTGTTTTTATAGAAAAAAAATACTCGCTTATTTGACTTCATAATAAAAAAGTTATATAATTTTAAATAGTTTGTAGAGCAATTGAATAAGTATGCAGTTTCAAACAAAAGCATTATATAATTTTCTAAGATTTACTTCATGCCATAATAAGTCATTGAAAGTAAAAAAATGGCAAATTGAAGATTTAAGAGTTTTAAAAGAAAACAAATTATTTGAAAGTCTTAAAAATCTAGGTTTTAATTTAAATAAAGAATATTTTTTAAAATATGCTAATGAAGCAGATTCTCCGGAAGATCTAGTTGATCTTTTAGCTGCAGAGAAAGAAGGAGAATCTAAAGATCGAATCTATCTTGTTTTGTTTGAGCTATATCGCAGGTTTTTTTCAGAAAAAAGATGTATTTCAATTTTTGCAGATGAGTTAGATCATAGAATTTTTCTATATGATTCAGATGAGCTTTATAATGATGAGCTTTTACAAAATTCACTCGCTAATTTAAAAAATATTTTAGATTCTAATGTAGATTTTGGTGTAGATCAAAAAGAAGCTTTTAAAGGTTTATTACAATATTTAGCTCATGATTTAGAAAACTTTTTGTTTGATTATATCTCTGATCAAATCGATGCCAAAAATGAAGTTTATGCTTTAGAATTAATAGATGGTTATTATCCATATATCTCTAAAACTCTCTGGTTTGATTTTTTAAAAGCAAAATTAAAAGCTTTAGATGATATCTCATCTTCTAATGAAATAATTGAAAAGGTTCTCTCTAACTTAAAGCTAAAGCCAAATATCCATCTCCAGTTTAGGATACTCAAGTTTATGGTAGGCCTAGGGGACAGGAATCTCTTTATGAAGACTTTTAAGCAGACAGCTGAGCATTTAAAAAAAGAGAATGAACTAAAAAGCATTTTAAATATTTTAGCAGACTTTTATATAAGGCTAGATAGAGATGATTTAGAGAAAAAAATTCTAGATATTATTGATAAAAGATCAAAAATTAAAAGTGATCAATCTTTAAAAAAACAAGATATCAATGCAATTTTAAATATTTTAGCTTGAAAAGTCAAAACTTTAAGGTTTTTTTGAATTTTGTTTTTCTGCAAATTCTTCTATTCTCTCTGTTTGTTTCTTATTTAAATTAATATTAGGCCTTTTTCCTTTCACAAATGCTATTGCCTCCTTTGCAGACATGTTTTTTTCAGCTATCAAATAACAGCAAACAGCTGTGACACTTCTTCCTTTTCCCGCTTTGCAATGAACATATACTTTTTTACCTTTTCCTATTTTTTTTGTTAAAAATTTTACGGCTTTGTTAATTTGATCTAAGCTCAGGGGCTCAAAGTCTAGAGCTTCAATCTTGCATTGCTTCATTCCCGTGTTCGTCCAATCTTCAGCTGTTACGGGATTTGAAAAAAAGGTTTTTTGATATTCAAAAGGTTCTAATAGACTTAAAATTGATTTGATCTTCTCCTTTTTGAATTCAGCTATATGCTTTTTATTGTTTAAAGGAATGGCGCCTAGGTAGATATTTGAAACATCTTTAGCCTTATCTGAGATATCACTATACCAGGGTTGTTTTTTTGGAAAAAAATAATTTAATGACAGAGTATAAATCAAAGATATACGATATTTTGTGTTTTTTTTAAAAGAGCTTAGCTTAGCATAAATCCTTGATGGTAAGCTATCTTCTCCTAAAAAATTTGACCAAAAAGTTGAGCTTTTAAAAGTTTCTTGACTTGCTGTGGAGCTCTTTGCAGTAGTATTATCTAGACCCTTATTAGAATCGGATCTTTTGGCAGCAGGTGTTACAGAAGGCATTGAGGCTACGTCTGAAGGTGAGTGTACGCTTGAAGTAGGATCAGCCATTTTTTTACCATTTTTTATAAATTAAATTTAACTTTTTTAACTTTTATTAAATATTTTAGCTTAAACATCTCAAATTTTAAGATAATTAAGAAAGTGGGCCTAATCTTTTAATATGTTCTGTTTTTTACTATCTATGTTTTAGTAATGAACAAAATTTATCCATTATCTCATTTGCTTTCCTAAAATTTCTGGTTATTTCATCAGCTTTCTTAAAATCTGGGTCTATTTGTTTTAGGTTACTATATTTTTTCAAATATTTTATATGCATCTTTTCAAAAGCAAGTCTTACGTATTCAAACATAGCTTTTTTTTCAACTGGCTTCTCTTTATCTAATTGGCTTATCCTCAAAGCCCATTCAATTGCAAGTTGAGAGGACATCAGTTTGTCTTTAACAGTAATGTTGTCTTGTTTTGTTTTATTATAAATTTTAGGAGCCCATTTATCATCTGTCTTATCCCAACTTAGAACATCCCGCGTGTGTACCCTAGCTTTAAATATACGAATTGCATCGTTTTCCATTTCTGAAAATTCTTTATTATCAAATGGTTGTGAATCTATTATTGGTTCAGATATTTTTGGCGTAGTGGCGCTTAAAACTGAAAACATTTTCTATCTCTTTGTTTATTATCTATTATTTTAATTATTTTTAGTTTAATGCTTATTAATTGCTAATTACAATTATTATAACAAATATACTAATTACAATCAAGTAAATAATTTAATTAACTGTTTTTGGTTTTATTGCACTAAGAGACTTGTCTTAAGGGGCATACGCCAATATAGTGGAGATGGCAAGTTAACCCTGAGAGCTTTGCTTTAATAACCTGAAGGCTATCTAAAACTTAAGTCGCTTTCTCTCAGCATTATACAGTGATTTTAGTTCTTGAGTTCTAGATCTGATGGAGACATTATATAAGGTTATAATATATTTAATTCGCTCAACTTAGATATTCTTAACTAATTATAAGATTTCAACAGGACTAAAATTGATATAATCTGCTGAGGTTAAGATATATTTTATATTATTTTTTTCACCAAACATCTTTTTCTCTTTTTTTAGATTATGAAGATGTCCAAAGATGCAAATATCAATATTATATTTTTCTAAGAGTTTAGATACTTTTGAATCTTTTAAATCTGCTGAAATGGGAGG
>JAAKFW010000046.1 GCA_011064905.1 Candidatus Anoxychlamydiales bacterium
AAATTCTAGATAAAAGCAGCTAAGATGTATTTTATCTAGATTTTTTTTTGCCTCATATTTTTTGTCTCCAACTATTGGGTGATTAATATTAGAGAGTTGCGCTCTAATTTGATGATATCTTCCAGTAATTAGATCGACTTCTAAGATAGATGAATCTTTTTTTTCTTTAATAACTTCATAATTTAAAATAGCAAGTTTAGAGTTTTTACTCTCTTTTTTCACTATTTTAGCAATGTGTGATAAATGAATTATCTGATCTTTTAAACTAGCTTTTTTTTGAGATAATTTCCCTTCTATTTCAGCTATATATTTTTTTATAATTTTTTTCTCTCTCATTTGCTCATTTAATCTAGACAAAGCTTTTGAGGTTCTTGCAAAAATAACAATGCCGGTAACATTTTTATCTAACCTATGAATTGGATGTAAAAAAACCTTTCCCTTTTTATGAAACTTCTTTTTTATAAAATCTTTAGCTAAATCCTCTAAACTATTTAGACAAGTCTTGCAAGACACATTATCTGGACTTTGAGTAGGGATATTAGTCTCTTTAACTATGACTAATATATGATTATCTACATATAGGACTCTATGAGAGTTTTCTTTGTCTAATGGCTTCATATAATAATATTGTTGTTGATTGAGCTACGTTTAGAGAGTCTATATCTCCAAACATAGGAATTTTTACTAAATGTTTAGATCTTTTCATCCATATGTTTGAAAGACCTTCTTTTTCTGTTCCAAAAGCTAATGCTATAGGTTGTTTAAGATCAATATCTGTGTAATTAATTTTAGCTCCTGGCGTTGCGCTAACAATACTTATTTTGTTTTCATTTAAAAAAGAGATAACATTTTTACTATCACTCACATATATAGGAATGGTAAATATTGAACCAATAGAGGCTCTTACAACATTGGGATTAAAAATATCTGTTTTAGGATCAGTAATAATTATTGCATCAACTTTTACAGCACTAGCTGTTCTTAAAATTGCTCCTAAATTACCAGGTTTTTCTATTCCTTCTAAAACAACTATCAAGGTATCTTTTTTATTTTCAATTATTTTTTTTAAATCTTTGAGATCATTTTTAAAAGATTTGGCAATTGCGATTAAGCCATCTGGCTTATCTCTATAAGATATTTTTTGAAATACCTCTTTCGTGCATTCATATATAGGAGGATTATTATTTTTTATTTTCTCGATTAGCTCATATTCATTATTTTCTAAAAAAAACTCCTCGCAAATGAACAAAGATTCTATTTTAATCTTTGCTGTAGAAGCTTTTAAGAGTTCTTTGTAACCTTCAATTAAAAATAAAGAGTATTTATCTCTTTTATTTTTATTTCTTAATTTAATTATTTTTTTTATTTTTTCATTTTTACTAGAGGTTATCTGAGTATTTATTTTCATTTTTTTGCCATATTGAAAAGTATCCGGATGGCAAATTATAACTTTTTTCAGATTTTAAAAGAAGCTCATCAATCTCTAAACTGCCACTATTATCAAATATCGATTCAAATAAATTTTTTATTGTAATTTTTGTAAAATTAGGTGAATGGCAAGAAAAAATAATAAATGATTTTTTTTTAGATAAAAGTTTTTTTGAAAGCTCTAAAAGAGATACTATATCTTTTTCTATTTTAAAAATCTCTCCTTTTGCCCCTCTTCCAAAGCTTGGAGGATCCAAAACAATAACATCATATTTAGAGCCCCTTTTAACTTCTCTTTTTAAAAATTTTATAGCGTCATCTAAAATGTAGCGGATATTCATATTTTGAAAATTATTAAGCTTTATATTTTCTTTAGCCCATAAAATAGAGGGCTTTGAACTATCTACATGGCAAACGCTCGCTTTGTTTTTTAAGGCAAATAAACTAACTAATCCAGAGTATGCAAAGAGGTTCAAAACATTTAATTTCCTTTCAGGAAGATTTTGATCTTGTATAATTTTTGATAATTTTTTACATAAAAAAATATGTTCTGGAAAAAAACCAATATGCCCAAAATCTGTTAGCTTTAAACTTAATTTAATTCCTTCTATATCGATATTCCAAAAACCTTCTTTTCCAGTTTTTTTTAAAGATGTTTTTTTCTTATGTATCCATTTATTTTTTGAGTCTCTTTCAAAAATAAGATCTGCTTTTTCCCAAATCTTTTCATCTAATTTAGGTTTCCAAATAGCTTGCATACATGGTCTAACAATCACTCTCTCTCCAAATTTCTCAAGTTTTCTTAAATTCCCAGAGTCTAAAAGTTCATAATTTTTCATTTTACAAAATATGTTAGATTGTGAGCTATTTTTCTATATAAAATTCCAAAAGCAATATTTACAACGCTTTCTATAATCATAGATCTCGTTCCCTTTAAAGAGCCTCTTAAGTGTAAAAAACCTACGTCTATTTCATCGCCTCTTTTAGCTATTGCTAAACTAATCGTACCGATTGGTTTTTCTGCTGATCCCCCGCTAGGCCCTGCTATCCCGGAAATAGCAATTGCATAAGTTGCATCTGTTAAATTGAAAACACCCTTTATCATCTCTTTTACGGTTGGAATAGATACTGCTCCATGATCGGATAGAGTTTTTTCAGATACTTTTAAGATGTTTTTTTTTAGATCGTTTGAATACGTTATAAAAGATCCTAAAAAACACTTAGAAGCGCCTGCTATAGCCACTATTTTAGATGATAGAGCGCCACCTGTACAAGACTCAGCAAAAGCAATTTTTTCATCATTTTTAATTAACAAATCGTGAATTGCTCTTTCAATTTTCCCATCTTCAGAAATATAAATATAATCAGCAAATTCTAAATTTATCTTATTTTTTATGTCACTTATTTTTTTTATAGCTTCATTTTTATTAAGAGCTTTTGTAGTAAGCGATACTTGAACAAATCCAGCAGATGGATAAATACCTAAAGTAACATCATCTGGAAGATCAATAGTCCTTAAAAGATTATCGATCTTTATCTCAGGAAGTAAACAGATATTTATAATTTCTTGAAAATCTTTTTCTTTTAGGGGAAAGTTTTTTTGAATAAATGCTAAGCCGTGTTTTTCAAACATATCTTCTAGCTCAACCGGAACCCCTGGAAGTAGTATTAAAGCTTTTCCAGAATTTATAAAAGCAAAACCGGGCGCTGTACCTATTTCATTTTTAAAAACATCTCCGCTTTTAGGAATAGTTGCTTGTTCTTCAATCGATGCAATGCACCCAAATCTTTTTTCGATATCTGCTGCAATATCTTCACTAAATTTAAGATCGATTTTTAAAAAATTAGTTACTATTTTTTTAGTGTTATCATCGATAGTAGAACCCAGGCCTCCTGTAATGATTAAAAGATCTGCTCTTTTAAGAGCTATCTTTATACCATTTACAAGTTCCTTTTTTTCATCTTGATATACACTTGTATAAAGAGTAGAGTAGCCAAATTTTAATAGAGTTTTGCAAAGATATTGAGCATTTGAGTTTATTGTTTTACCAGATAAAAGCTCATTGCCAATTGTGATAATCTCTATTTTCATGTTTTTTTATTTTTATCTTTTTTGAAAAACCTAAAAAAGAGCCAAATAATTCCTATTGTTATCATAGAGTCCGCCAAGTTAAAAATAGGATATGAATATCCCCAAAAATTAAAATGAAACATATCGATCACTTTTTTATAAAAAATAAAATCAATAATATTTCCCAAGGCCCCGGTAATTATCAATACTAAGGGCATATCTTTTCTACCATCTTTATTAAAAAACCCAAGATATATTACAAGCCCCGTCACGATAATGGATCTAATAACAAAGAGAAGAGTCGGATGTTCTGAAAACAGTCCCCAAGCAGCTCCTGTATTTTCTACGTAAACAATAGCAAAACTAACCCCAAAAAAATCTTTAAATACCCCAATTCCTCCATATGGAAAGAAAGGATGCATGAAGCTCATTTTAGGGATATTATGATAAACATAGGATTTAATTAAGATATCCAAAGATATCAAAATAAAAAAAACAATAAAAAACTTAAAATATCTTTTCAATTTTACAAAAGTCCTTTTTCCATTTTCTCTTGAGCGTCTATTGTCATAGTTGCATATGGAATAGCGATTAGCCTTGGTTTTGGAATCTCTTTTTGAGAAATATCACATATTCCGTATGTTCCTTCATCGATTTTTTCTAAAGCTCTATCGATCTGTTGTACAATAAGATATTCTTTATTAGTCACTTCTAAATTAATAGTCTTTCCAAAATCATCTGTTCCCTCATCTGCTTGATGTTGAGAATAACCTTTGGTTTCATCGAGCTCTTTAACTTCTTCTTTAACTCCATTAATAGTCATAGTGATTTTTTCTCTAAGTTCTAATAACTGTTTTTTAAATTGTTCTATTTCATTTGGTTTTAGAGGCATAATCTGCATCCTCGCTGTTAAAATTGGTTTTTTTTTCTAAACAATGGTTTTCATTTTTAAGAGAACCTATTGCATCTAAAATTTCTTTAATATCTTTAAATCTTTCATAAACACATGCAAAACGAATATATGCAACTGTATCTATTTCTTGCAAATGTTTCATAACAAAGGATCCTAGCTCTTTTGTAGTAATCTCTCTAACTTGAGAAGCCATCAGATCCGCTGTTATATGATAAGCTAGAGCTTTTACTTTATCATGAGATACTCTAGTGTGCCTACAAGCAGCCATTATACCACTAAGAAGTTTTTCTTGTTTGAAATCTTCGTATGTTGAATCTCTTTTCAGAACCTGAATTGTTAAATCGATCGTTTCAAAAGTTGTGAATCTTTGATTACATTTTAGACACTCACGCCTTCTTTTTATAGCTTGGCCATCCATTGACATTCTAGAGTCTGTTACTTTAGACTCTTCAAAATTACAAAAAGGACATTTCACTTTAAATCTCCAAAAAATTTAAAAAAGTAAAAATCAATTATATATCAAAGTCGATCTATATCACAAAGAAGTTTTTACAAAAACCTTAAAAAAAACATTTTAGACTAAAACTTTTCAGATATTTTTTGGCAGTTTTGAAAGATCTATTTCAATCGGATCTTTTGGATAATTCCCGGATATAATATCCGGAAGATATGTTGATAACAAAGCTGGATAGATTATCTCTTTACTATTTTTAATCTCATCTATTGAAAACCAGGCCAAATCTTTTACAACTTTTTTTTCCAAAAGAGTTAGGTTTTTTAAATCAACATTAATTTGCTTAGTTTTAGCGACTATAAATCTTTGTTTAAGACGAGTTAAAGTTCCATTTAAAATTAGATCAAACTCCCCAAACCAAACAATTGGTCCTAGCTCAATTTCATCTTTCTTAATAGAGGTTTCTTCATAAACTTCTCTATAAGCAGTTTCTTGTATTGATTCATTTTGTTCAATTTCTCCACCAACTGCAAACCAAAATTTTCCAAAATATTTACCATCAGCAGATGTTGTTTTTGGATCATCTGCACACATTAAAAGAAGCTCATCTTTATCATTTAAAAGAATAACTTTAATACTACTTCTAATTGTTTTAATCATAAATCCAGCGCAACCATTCATATTTGTCAATCACCCTTCCCGAAAGGCAAGGTGATTGACTCTTTATTTAAAAACTTTAAAATTTTGTTTCGCAATATGATTTTAGTTTTTTTAAAAAAATATCAAGCCCAAGTTTTTCAAGAGCAGAGGCTTCAATTAATGTCTCTTGATTGAAGGGATAGAACTTTTTGAATTTTTTTATATTTTCAATATTTTGAAGATCTGTTTTATTCAAAATTGTTAAACAAGGTCTATTTAACAAGTCTTTATTAAAAAATTTTAGCTCGCCTAATAGCATTTGAAAATCCTCAATTGGATCATCATTATTAGAATCAATTACAAAAATTAATACAGATGTTCTTTCAATGTGTTTTAAAAAAGAGAGGCCAAGGCCTTTATTTATATGAGCGCCTTTAATTATGCCCGGTATGTCAGCTACTAATATCCTAGAAAAATCTTCGAATTCAACAAGGCCAAGATTTGGGTGGAGCGTAGTAAATGGATATGCTCCAATTTTTACTTTACTATGGGTAATCTGTCTCATAAGAGTCGATTTACCAGCATTTGGCATTCCAATGAGGCCAACATCTGCTATTAATTTTAGCTCAAAATTAATCTCTTTAATTTCTCCTTTTGCTCCATCAGTCGCAATATTTGGAGCTCTATTTGTAGAAGTTTTAAAAGAAACATTACCTCTGCCCCCAACGCCTCCTTTACAAATTAAAAATGTTTCATTTTTTTTCTTAAATTCAAATAAAACATTATTATTTTCATCTTTTAAGATAGTTCCAAGAGGAACTTTTACTATTAGATCTTTGCCCGTTTTGCCCGTTTTATTACAAGAGCCACCACATCTGCCATTTTCGCCTTTAATTATCTGTTTGTGAAAAAACTTTTCGAAAGATAAAAGATGCTCATCAACTTCTAAAACAATAGATCCACCTTTGCCGCCATCTCCACCATATGGACCGCCTTTAGGTTGGTATTTTTCTCTTTTCCATGCGATAATACCATTACCACCTTTGCCAGCTAATAATTTTAATTTAAGAGAGTCTATAAACATTTTTTTACGTTTGTTGAAAAAAAAAATCTTATAAAACTTAAATCTTTTTCAAAAAGATTTAAGTTATATGTTTTTTAGTAGTAAACTTTTCTGCAATAGGTAGAACAGATACACAAGTTTTATTGGTTTTTTTAAAAGTTACAATTCCATCAATTAATGCAAAAAGAGTATGATCTTTTCCCATACCAACATTTGTTTTAGGATGCCATTTTGTGCCTCTTTGACGAGCGATTATCGAACCTGTTGTAACAAATTGACCATGAGTGGCTTTTATACCAAGTCTTTTAGAGTGTGAATCTCTTCCGTTTCTTGTAGATCCTTGTCCTTTCTTATGTGCCATTTTTTACTCCTAGATAAGCTCGATTTTTGTGATTTTTACTTGTGAATATTTTTGTCTATGGCCTCTTTTTCTTCTGTAATTTTTTCTCTTTTTGTATTTGTATGCTATAACTTTAGGCCCTTTTACTTCTTTTACAATTTCAGCTTTGACTTTGCAGTTTTTAATAAATGGAGCTCCAATATGTATGTTTTTGCCATCATTTAATAAAAGAACTTCAGTAAACTCAAATTTACCATCTTCAGATTGTAAAAGTTCTACATCCAAAATGCTCTCTTCTTCTATCTGATACTGCTTTCCACCAGTTTGAATTACCGCGTACATATCTCTCCTCAAATATTTTTTGAATTATAATAATATAAAATAAACTCAGAGATGTCAAGCTATTCTAGTCTGTACATAAGCTTTTTTGTTAAAAGAGCTATTAAGTAAAAAATTGATACTACAATTGCTATTGTCGCTCCGGGAGGCCAAGAAAGCAAATAAGAAAAAGTAATGCCAATAGTATTAAATAACATACTAAGTATTACAGCTATTATCATCATGACAGGCAGACGATATGTAAAAAAATTAGCAATAGTAGCTGGAATCGTTAAAAGAGCTATAATTAAAATTATTCCTATTATCTTAACAAGCAAAACTATAGAAATGCTTATCATTGCAAGGAGCAGAAAATAAAAAGTTTTTACAAATATCTTTTGAAGATATGCAGCTTCTTCATCAAAACAGATAATCAAAAATTTTCTATAAAATAAAATAGTTAAAGATACTATAAAAAATGCTAAAATACTTAAAATTAAAATATCTGCCCTGCCAGTTGTAAAAAGATCCCCAAATAAAAAATGAGTACAAGTAGCTTCTTTATGAGGCACAAAAGATAAAAAAATTATTCCAATCGCCATTCCAACTGACCAAATAATTGCAATAACCGCATCTTCTTTTTGCTTGAAGTTCAAATGAACATATCCAATTAAAAATGCAGAAATGAGGCCAGCAACTACCGCTCCTAACATCGGATCCAACCAAGGGATATCATAAGTATGGCTTAAATATTCAAAAATTCCAATGCCTGCAAGTATCGAATGAGAGATACTGCCTGTAATAGAAGATATTCTTTTAATCACTACAAAAGATCCCATAATGCCACTAGAGATCGATGCGATTATAGCTCCCAAAAAAGCGAATTGTAAAAAAACAGGAATATCTATCATTTCTTTTGACCTATAATTGTGGGATGATATAGCCCCAAAGCAAAATGTTTACAAACCATTTCAGGGGTCATTACATTTGCATTTTTTTGAACAGTTATTATCTTTTTTACCTCTTTAATTATCGTGTTTAGATCATGAGATACCATCAAAATTGTTCTTTTTTTATCAGATTTTATCAAAATATCAAAAATAGCCCTTTCAGATTCCGGGTCTATGCTAGCTGTTGGCTCATCTAAAATTAAAATTTCAGGATCAGGAATTAGAGCTCTAGCTATCAATACTCTTTGAGCTTGCCCACCGGATAGTTTTCCAAAAGGTTTATCAATAAACTCTTTGAGACCTACTTTTTCTAAAAGATCTTTTGCCTTTTCTTTTTGCTTTTTTGTAAAAAAACCAAATCTTGATTTAGTTAACAGCCCAAGTAGTACTAATTCTAAATTTGTAATCGGAAAATATTTATCTAGATTATATTTTTGCGGAACATATCCAATTTTATCTCTCATATCTTTTGGGTTTTTATTAAATATTTTGATTGTTCCTCTGTGAGGCTTTAACATTCCCATAATTAATTTTAAAAGGGTTGTTTTTCCCCCACCATTTGGTCCTATTATTCCAATAAAATCACCCGTTTCTATATCCAAATTAACATCTAAAAGGATAGGTTTGACCTTATAGCAAAAACTAAGTTTCTGAATTTTAATTATATTTTTCATTTTTTTGTCTTTAAAAGAATAATTAATATCATCTATAGAAAAAAATAATTCAAGAAAAAACCTAAATTTGCAAATTTATCTTTTTTTGATATACTCTTATCTTTCTTTAAAGGAGGGGTGTCCGAGTGGCTTAAGGAGCTCGCTTGGAAAGCGAGTGTTGCGTTTTGGCGTACCGTGGGTTCGAATCCCACCCCTTCCGATTTTTCTAATTTCATTTAAAAATTACTCTAAAAAACAGTTATTTTGATAGATATGGGTATGATTGATAAGTTCGAATTCCACC
>JAAKFW010000047.1 GCA_011064905.1 Candidatus Anoxychlamydiales bacterium
TAGCTATATTTTTTAATTCTAAAGGCGATATGAATGAAAATGTATGATCTAACATTTCTGGAGGCAACTTAGCTAATATAAGAGTGGTAGTAATAGAACAAGCTGAACTAGAAATCGCACTCATTTTTAAACTCCTGTTTTATTTTTGTTAATTATTTATTTAAAATAATTTCACTATATAAAAATATTGTTAAATATTAAAAAAAAATCTAAACATTTTCCTCCACTTTCCTTCGTACACGAGAGATCGGTTCTCCCTACTCTCTCGTGTACGAAGCTTAATTTCGACCAAAAGCATAGCAGCTTTTTTTATATTTGAAAAAACAATTAAATTATATATAATCAATGACATTCTATTTAAAAGGAAAATATAATGACTAGTTCTCTTTCAAGTGCAAAAAACTATATATCAAGCTCTTTTTCCTATCTTGGAAAAAAAATATATAATCAAGATAAAACAAATGGAATTCTTGATCGATACAAAAGGCATGATAATGCTACAAATAGGCTGGAAGAACATGTAAAAACTTGCAGCAAAGAAAGTATAAATAAATTATGTGAAGCAAGTAAAGTTAATTATGCTTCAATATCAACATATCTTAAAACTAGAAAACTCTCGTTATTAGTGAGTTCTTCAGGCAAAGATCTCGCATTGCTTGCTTTATCTTGTATTTTTAGTATTCATTTTGCGAACCCTTCATTAGGGAGTTTTATCGGTAGTGCAAGTGCCATATGTTTCTTTGGCCAACAAAGCCTAAGAAACTTAGATAAAAAAGGAGAAATTCTGAAATTATCACTTGCTAAAATGCAACAAAAAGCCTTGTTAGCTCGCCAAAAGACATTAAGATGTAACATCATAATAGAGAAGAACCATAGAAAGATCGAAAACCTAACTAAATGTATTATTATTAACCATAATATTAAAAAACACAAAATAGCAAAAATTACCTCTATATCTTGTTTTGCTTTAGGTTTAGTTGCAGCAACTATTGGCTCTATCATGATAACTGCATCTTTACTTGGAGTTGGATTTATAGCAGTTATAACAACGAGATATTTTTCTAAAAAAATTGAAAGTGATTATCAAGAAATCTCAAAAAAACAAAAAGAAAGCAAGCTCAATTCCAACTATCAATTATATTCTAACAAACTTTTCTATATGAAAATCCAAGATGATAATAAAACTACAAAACAATCAACTTAAAAAATCCTCTGGAATTTCAGATGATATATAAATATTTTCTAGAGTTTCTGGATGCTCAAATTCAATCTCAGAAGCATGAAGCTGAAGTCTTAAAACCTCATCACTGCAGATAAATCTTTTAGCATATAAAAAATCACCTAATATGGGATGAGATATCTGTTTCATATGAGCTCTTAATTGATGGGTTCTACCGGTTATTGGTTTTAGTTCTACAATTGTTTTATCTTTATAGGAGTCTATTACTTCTAGATTAGTTAAAGCATATTTTCCATCATATGATGGACCATAAATGGACTGACCATGAAGAGCTTTTATTTTTTTAAGATTACTTTCTATTTTTTTTGTTTTTTCTTTTATATGACCATCTACCCAGGCAAGATAAGTTTTTTGAATTTTTTGGGCCTTAAAATTTTTGATCATTTTTTCTTTAAACTTTTGAGTTTTAGAAATTAATAAAACCCCTGTTGTATCTTTATCTAGTCTGTGAATAAGTAGATATTTTTTTGGAAAAAACAGATGAATATTTTTATCTAAGCACTCAAAGTTTGAAGGTTTATCTACAGCTAAAAAAAACTCATCTTCATATAAAATTTTAATAGATTTTTGTTTTTTTTCTTGTATAAATTCTCGAAAAGAAGAGCTTAGAGTAACCAAAGCTCCCTCTTTTAATAAACTAGTCGCAAATCTCTCAATTCGACCATTAACTTTGCAAAGGCCTTTATCTAAAGCTTTTTTAACTTGACGATTTGAGGCCAAAAGCTTTTCTTTTAAAAAATCTAAAATCTTTTTTTTTGCATCTTTTCTTGAGACTTTCCATGAATAGTTTTTTTTTGGCATAAAATATTATTTAATAGATAGGTTCTCAAAAAAATAGGTGAGTAATCTCACGCCAATTCCGGTTGCATGTGTTGGATGCAATCCTTTGGGTTTAGATAAAAATGCAGGCCCTGCAATATCTATATGCGCCCAATCTACTTTCTCTACAAATTCTTGTAAAAATAAAGCAGCAGTTATAGTTCCGGCTTCTCTTGCGTTCCCGATGTTTTTAAGATCAGCAATATCTGATTTTAAATGATCTTTATAAGGTTTATACAGAGGAAGTCTCCAAAGATGATCTCCTGTTCTTCTAGATGCAGCCTCTAGATCTTTAGCAAGCTTTTCTGAGTTAGAAAAAAGCCCGGCAACATCTTCACCGAGAGCTACTACACAAGCCCCTGTTAAAGAAGCTAGATCTATAATTCTATTAGGCTTAATTTTTAAAGATGCATAAGAGAGAGCGTCAGCTAAAATAAGTCTACCTTCTGCATCTGTATTTTTTACTTCAACACTTTTACCAGCCATTCCAATATAAACATCACCGGGTTTATAACTTGCCGGTCCTATTGAATTTTCAGTAGCAGGAACTAAAGCTGTAACGTTCACTTTAAGCCTTAAATTAGCTATCGTATACATAGCACCTAGTACTGCAGCTCCTCCTGACATATCTGATTTCATGGTATCCATTGCTGTTGGAGGCTTTAAACTAAGCCCACCGGTATCATAGGTAATTCCTTTTCCAACTATTACTGAGTGATCGTTTGAAGATCTATCACCATGATAGTGAATCATAATAAAAACAGGATCTTTATCAGACCCTTTATTAACAGCGAGTAAAAATCCCATTTTTTCTTGAGCAATCTTTTTCTTATCAAAAACAACGACTTTTACATCTTTTGATATCTTTTCAAAAGTTTTAGCGATTTTTGCTAAATTTTGAGGAGTTTCATCATCTGCATTATTATTTACTAAATCTCTTGTAAGATTAACACCAGATGCAATGATCTTACCCTTATTGATAAGGGCCATATCCTTTTTTTCAGCTCCAATTAATGTAGCTTCTTTTAAGTAAGTAGCCGATTCTTTTTTAGAAAAATGTTTAAACTTATCAAAACCATAGTTGGTTAAGAAAAGAGCTTCTGCAATTCCTTTTAAAAGATCTTCTTTTGATATATTTAATTTTTCAGGAACAATAATATTCACAGTTTTAGCTTTTTTCTTTTTCAAAAAAGCTACTACTTCTGAATAAATTTCACTTATGTGAAACTCATCTATCTTATCTGCTTTTCCAAGACCTAGCAGGATTATTCTTCTCTCTTTCGAACCATACACAACAGACATCTGAGATTTTTTACCTTGAAAATCTTTAGTCTCGATAGGCCCTTTTACAATTTTTGAAAATTTAGAAATTGCAAAAAGAGCTTTTGGAGCTTTTTTATCTTCAATAAATGGCAAAACTAAATAATCTGCGATTTTTCTTTTATCTTGACTTGGAGCTATAGTAATTTTCATAAAAGCTTTCCTAAAAAATAATTATCTTCTTCTCTTTAAAATTTTAAACCTAGTTTAAAAAAACTCATTTTTTTTAACTAGTTACTATTTTTCTTATAGCATATTTCCTATTAATGTTTTTTTTAAGCCATTTTAATTAAAATGGTATTTCATCATCTGAAAACTCTTCAGAGCTTGAATCTGTTTTTTTCTCACCAGCAGCATATGATGCAAACTCTTCATTTGCCGGAGCGCTTTGAGTATTTGAAGAAGGTTTCTCTACGCTAGCAGCTGGGCTAGCAGCTGGGCTATCTTGAGGTTTATCAGATCTTCCAAATGGAGAAAACATTAAACTAGATGCTGTTATATTCATTGATACTTGTGGTTTCCCTTCTCTATTATCGAAAATTTCCGGTTTTGCTAAATCTCCAACAACAATAAGAGCACTACCTTTTTTCAAAAAGGAGATCATCTTATCGAAATTTTCTCCCCAAACTGTTACTCTATACCAAATAGTTTCTTCTTTTCCTGACTTTCTAACATTTACAGCCATTCTAAGAGTTGTAACTTTTTGCCCATTTGATGTAAATCTAACTTCGGGATCTACGCCTAAACGACCTGCAACTGTAATAATATTCATATTTACTCCTTTTCAAAACTTTATATCAAGTTTACTTGTCATTTAGATGTTTTTCAAGAAAAAGCTTTTAATCTTGTCCCAAAAAAGAACAAAGACACCCAGTACTATAAAAGGAATGCTTAGATATTGCCCCATAAGTAAAAATGAATCAGTCTCTAAAATAGCTGATTGTTTTACTTTTAGAAATTCAATAAAAAATCTAAATCCATTAGCTAAAATTAAAAAAATGCCAAACATTTTACCCTCTTTTATAAGGAAATATTTTCTATAGCTCAAAAAAAGCAAAAGCCCAAAAAGCAATAAATAAAATAAACCTTCATATAATTGAACAGGATGGCGAGGAAGGATTGTTACATTTTCCATGGGCGAACCAAAAACAACTGCCCAAGGAAGATTTGTTTGAACTCCTATTATCTCCTGATTAAAAAAATTTCCCACTCTTATAAAAAAGCACACAAGTGCTATTGGAACGGATACTAGATCCAAAAGATGAACATATCTAAGTTTAGGTGTAATTTTTTTTAAGTAATAATGACAAAATAAAAAAAGAGCTATTAAAATAGCTACGGCAGCTCCGTGAGATGCGAGCCCTCCTTGCCAGATTTTTATAATATTTATTGGGTTTCTTAAATAATAAGCAGGAGATTCATAAAAAATTAAGTGACCTATTCTTGCTCCAATGATTGTCGCTATAACAATATATACAATTACTGTATCTACAATTTTTGTCAGTTTTGATTTTGTAGAAATTATGGCTTTTGGAAATGTATTTTCTAAAAAAAGTCTATTCTTGATTTTGCCATCAATATATTCATTTAAAAGATCTAAAATTTTAACATTAGAATCTAAAATACTTTCATTTTTAGTTTTTTCAAAAAAGAATTCAGATACTTTTTTTTGAGACTCTGTTTTAGGGTTTTTCAAGTCCCCTTTTAAGATATCAAATGAGAAAATGTCTTTATCAGTAAAATTTTCAAAAAGATAAAAATATCGTCTTAAAATAGAAATTACAATATAATATCCAATTACAAAACCAATTAAAAATAAGAGAGAATACCAAACTATTGGAATATTCAAATAAGGTATTGTAAAAATTTCCTTTTTAGGGTTCCAATAAAAGTAACTTAGCATGTAAATACTCCTTAGTTAGAACTAAGTATATAAAAAAATAATCTATGTTAAAAGTTAAAATTTACACAATTCATAAAACCAAAGAAAATTGGTTAAATGAAGCAATAGCTGAGTATGAAAAAAGACTCACAAAAGATATTAAATTCGATTGGCAAATTTTAAAAGATGAAAAAGATTTGA
The DNA here is from genome assembly GCA_011064905.1 of Candidatus Anoxychlamydiales bacterium. Classification (GTDB taxonomy): domain Bacteria; phylum Chlamydiota; class Chlamydiia; order Chlamydiales; family SM23-39; genus JAAKFX01. Next base: position 5,463 of record JAAKFW010000047.1, read on the forward strand.
TAAAAAAAGTTTTAAAAGAAAAATTTTATATCTGCTTAGATGAAAAAGCAAAAAGTTTGACAAGTATAGAATTTAGTAAAAAGATTTTTAATTTTTTTGAAAATCACAAATCAAAGATTTCCTTTGTCATTGGCTCTGATATTGGCCTTTCTCAGAAAATAAAGCTAAAAGCAAATTACACCATGTCATTATCTAAACTTACATTTACCCATCAAATGGTAAGGCTAATACTAATAGAACAGCTATATAGAGCTTTTCAAATTTCTAAAAACACAAAATATCATAAATAATTTTTTATAATCGTCGACAAAAAAACTTAAGATCACATACAATTTTAAGCTATAAAATAACTATTTTTACAATAAAAAATATATATATTTATATAGGAGGCCTTGAGCCATGAATCTAACTTTAGTGTTTTCAAGAATATTTTTCTTTATACTCAGTGTTTTTTTCATAACTATTTATATGGTAGGATCTACCATAGGAGATGTAACAATCAATGCTGCTATAGGCATAATTATAGGCGTTGTCTTTGCTTTTTTACTTTTTGGATTTGATATTTTATTTAGAAGGTTCAATCTAAGATCCTTTAATATTGCTATTATCGGGCTTTTCATCGGTTATTTAATGGGACAAGCTTTAGTTTTAATTTTAAATACAATTCTACAGATCAGCTCTAAAACATTTATTTTAACCCCACAATTTTTAGAAATTACGAAAATAGCTCTTTTCCTATTTGGTTTATATCTAGGAACACTCATGACTATCAAAGCATCAGATGAGCTCTATGTTAGTATTCCTTTTGTAAAATTCACAGCTATAGCTCAAAAGAAAAAAGATCTATTGATTGATTCATCAATTTTAGCAGATTCAAGAATTATTGACCTCGCATCATCTGGCCTTGTAGATCACCATTTAGTGATACCTAGATTTACAATAAAAGAGCTCTATGCTCAAGTAGAAATGGGAGAGGAACAATCCAAAGTCAAAGCCAAAAGGTGTATTGAAACCCTAAAGAAGTTAGAAGACATTTCAGCTTTAGAGCTGAGATATAATGATACAGATTTCCCTGAAATAAAAGATCAAACATCTAAGCTATTTAGATTAGCTAGACTATTAGATGCAAATATTTTAACAGCAGATATCTCAAGAGTTCAAAGTGCATCAATCGAAGGCATTAAAATAATTAATCTCCATACTTTATCTAATGCTTTAAAACCTCTAATGCAAGCTGGAGAACAGATAAAAATAAAGATTCAACGCTACGGAAAAGAACCTCGTCAAGGTGTTGGTTATTTAGAAGACGGAACTATGGTAGTTGTAAACGGTGGTGGTGACTTTATCGGTGAGGTTATTGATGCTCAAGTTTTATCTGTTAAACACACTTCTAGTGGAAGAATGATTTTCTGTAATGCCTTTGATCATGAAGGCTCAATTGATGGCTATGATGACCAAAGCGAAGAACAATATGAAGAAGAGCCGGATGACGAATATTAAAGGTATTGGAACTGATATTATAGAAATTGAAAGGCTGCGCTTAGTTATTAAAAGAAAGGGACAACCATTTTTAGAAAAGATTTTCACAGAAGTTGAGAGAAAATACTGCATTAAATTCAAGGACTCAACATTACACTATGCAGCTAGGTTCTCTGCAAAAGAAGCTATAGCAAAGGCTCTAGGCACCGGTTTTGGAAAAGATCTCTCTTTTTTAGATATTGAAATAACCAATGATGAAAAAGGCAAGCCTTTAGTCAATCTTTCAAAAGCAGCTGAAAAGAGATTTAATAGACCTAAAATATTGATTAGCATCTCTCATACTGATACTTTAGCAATTGCATTTGTAATGATCTCTTAAAATGAAAACGGAACTAAATAGCTCACAGAGAAAAAATTAACATTTTCAGGACATCTTTTAGATAAAACTCTTCTTTTATACTCAAAGCTAAGAGTTCCCCAGACGCTTAATCGATAACCATATCTAAAACCAATATCAATATTTCTCTCTCTAATCTTTCCATACCCATCAAAATTAAAAACATTTACAAGTTCTTGTTTCCCATAACCATGCATAGCATCAACGAACAGAGCCCACTTTCTTTTCTCATTTAGATTACCCTCTAAAGCAAAATTACCTCTAAGCCATGGAGACCCTCTATTTGCAACCCCAACAGCGCCATAAAACCAAAATCTAAACCTCCAGTAATCTAATCTCGAGAACTCTTTTCCAAAAGCTAAATTCAATTCAAAATCAGAATTTGCATGGTATAAGGTAGACACATCTTTTAAACTATCCGATGATACAATTCTGAAATTTCCACCCAATGCAATACTCAAAGGATCTCCTAAAATATCATCTTTAAAAAGGTACCTTGTTTGAAAAGCTACCGATCTAAACCCAAAGTGTTGACGAGGAGTTTGAATAAATTCTAAATCTGAATCTATACTCCATTGCAAAGATGGAGAAAAAGACATATTAAAATGAACTAAATGGTTATTTGAAGAGTTATCTGGCTGAACTATAGCAGCATCGACTCTTGTGAAATGATAATAAGTATATTTACTTAAAAAATGAAATTCAAAAACATCACCAAACCAAGGAGCTCTCTCGAGAGCATAAATAGAGTTAATAAAAAATATACTAATAAGAAGTAATATTTTTAGCATTAATTTAAATACCCTTTTTCTAGAAGATATTTTTCTGTATCTAAAGCAGCCATGCACCCAGAGCCTGCTGCTGTAATTGCTTGGCGATATGTATAATCTTGAACATCACCTGCTGCAAAAACTCCTTCTTTTGAAGTTTTTGATGTTCCTTTTTCTACTTTAATATAACCATTTGGCCTTAATTCAATTTGATTATTTAAAAAACCAGTATTAGGAGAGTGTCCTATTGCAAAAAAAACACCAGCGGCTTTTCTTTTTTCAGTTTTATTCGTTTTATTGTTTTTCAAAATAACTTCTCTTACAACCGTGTCTCCTAATATTTCTATTATCTCAGAGTTCCATAAAACTTCAACTTTTGGATGATCTATTGCTCTTTTAGCCATAATTTTAGCTGCTCTAAGAGCATCTCTTCTATGTACAATATAAACTTTTTTTCCATATTTTGTTAAAAACACAGCTTCTTCAACAGCGCTATCTCCCCCACCGATTACAAAAAGCTCATTATCTCTGAAAATTGGAGCTGCGCCATCGCAAATAGCGCAAGCAGTCACTCCCTTTTGCCAAAACTCTCCATCTCTAGAGCCTTTAATATCTAATCTTTTAGCGTTAGCTCCAGTCGCTATTATTATACTATTAGTTGAAAATACGGATTTTGTACCTTTTACCACAAAAGGCTCTTTTGATAGGTCAACTTGCAGAACATCTTCAACAAGATTTATAGTACCAAATTTTTTTGCTTGAAGCTGCATATTTTCCATAAGCTTAGGCCCTATTATAGATCCTGGGAATCCTGGAAAATTCTCAACTTCTGTCGTTGTCATTAACTGTCCTCCGATAGGACCTGACATAAAACCTTCGAATAAAATGGGGGATAAATTTGCTCTAGCAGCATATATAGCAGCTGTGTAAGCTGCTGGACCCGATCCAATTATGACTATTTTTTTTCTATCCATATTTT